>JAWVFZ010000019.1:0-37432 GCA_033855555.1 Solirubrobacteraceae bacterium | reverse complement strand
CGGCTGCACCGATCGCGGCGGCCTCGGCGAGGATCGCGTCGGCGACGGCCGCGTGCGTGCCCACCGCGTGCAGCAGCGAGCCCCTGACGGGAACCCCGGCCTCCGCCAGGGCCGCGACCGAGGCGTCGAGCGTGGCTTGCGCCTGCTCGTCGGTCTCCATGTCAATGGACGCCTCGCCCGCCAGCACGTCGGTCTCGACCACGTGTAACACGCGGACGTCGGCTCCGCGCACCCGCGCGAGCCGGACTGCGAGGCGGCTGACGGCGAGCGCCTCGGGGCCACCGGCGGCCAGCAGGATGGGCGCGGGCCCGGCCATGGCGGCCGGAGCGGCCTCGACCGTGACGGGCACCAGCGCCTTGCGGTAGAAGGCGAGCAGCGCGATTGCCAGCAGGGTCATCCCGGCGCCCAGGTAGAACGGCGCCTGCACGCTGACGTGCTCGCCGAGCTTGCCGGCGACGAACGGCGCGATCGCGCCGCCGCAGAAGCGCACGAAGCTGTAGGACGCCGATGCCACCGGGCGCTGGACCGGCGCCGATTCCATGACGACCTGGGTCATGAGCGTGTTCGTGATGCCGAGGAACGCGCCCGCGACGATCACCGACACGATCAGCACGGTCTGCGACGCGTGGCCGACGGCCATGACGGCGAGCACCAGCGCGATCCCGGCCAGCGCTCCGCCCAGCCCGGCGATGTCGCCCACACGGCGCGAGACCCGCGGCGCCACGAACACCGCGAAGACCGCGAGCATCACGCCCCAGCCGCAGAAGATATAGCCGAGCTGGTGGATGCCGACGTGCAGTGCGAACGGCGTGTAGGCCAGCAGCGTGAAGAAGCCGAAGTTGTAGAAGGCCGCGACGAGCCCGCTGCCGCGCGACGCCCGGTGGCGCAACGCGCGCAGCGGGTCGAGGATCGAGATGCGCTCCGAGGCCGGCGGGCGCGGGCTCGGCTCCAGCAGGATCGCCGTGGCCGCGAAGCCGATGCTCATCAGCACCGCGACGCCGAAGAACGGGCCGCGCCAGCTGATCGCGCCGAGCTCCCCGCCGAGCAGCGGCCCGACCGAGATGCCCAGACCAAGCGCCGCCTCGTAGAGCATCACCGAGCCGGCGACGCCGCCGCTGGCCGAACCGACGATCACCGACAGGGCCGTTGCGATGAACAGCGCGTTGCCCAGCCCCCAGCCCGCGCGCAGGCCGACGATCGCGCCGATGCTGTTCGATGCTCCGGCGAGCGCCGAGAACACGATGATCAGGGACAGGCCCGCAAGCAGCGTGCGCTTCGTGCCGATGCGGCTCGCCACCGCGCTTGTCACAAGCATCGCGAGACCCGTCACGGCGAAGTAGCTGGTGAACAGGAGCTCGACCTGGCTTGGCGACGCGTGCAGGTCGCCGGCGATCGCCGGCAGGATCGGGTCCACGAGCCCCAGGCCCATGAAGGACACGACGGCGGCGAAGGCCACCGCCCACACGGATCGGGGTTGCTGGAACAAGCTCATCGTTCGTCTCCTCGCTGGAGTGCCTCGACGAGGCCGCCCAGCGCGTCGGTTGCGGTTGTCAGTGCGGCCACCTCGGCGTCCGTCATCGAACGCAGGCGGTCTTGGAGGACGGCGCGATAGCCCGCCCGCGCCTCCTGCACGGCGGCGAAGCCGGCCGGCGTCAGGGACACCAGGACGGCGCGGCCATCGGCCTCGTCGCGCTCGCGCGCCACCCAGCCGCGCTTTTCGAGGCGCTTGATGAGGAGCGTCATCGTCGGTTGCGCGAGCCCCTCGTGCTCGGCGAGGTCGGTGATCCGCCGCGCGCCGCGCCCCAGGGTCCCCAGCACGCCTGCCTCGCTGCGGGGGATGTCCGTCCCGGACTGGCGCAGCAACAGCCGCGTCAGCAGCGAAGCCCGCGGAACCAGATGCTCGGCGATGTGGTCGACGTCGCGATTCATATTTCTAAACAATATTGTACCACAATGCTCTTTGCCCGAGCCGATAGCGTCCGCGCGCATGGAGCTCCGGCAGCTGCGCGCCTTTGCCACGGTCGCCCGTCTGGGCTCGTTCACGCGAGCGGCCGACGAGCTCTACGTGACGCAGTCCGCGCTGAGCCAGCAGGTGGGCAAGCTCGAGCAGGAGCTGGGCGTCGCGCTGCTACATCGCACCGCCCAGGGCACGACGCCGACGCCCGCCGGAGCGCAGCTGCTCACGCGCGCCGATCGGATCCTCGGCGAGGCCGACGCCGCGCGAGCCGAACTGGGCGCCCACGCCGACGAGCAGCGCGGGCTGCTGCGGGTCGCGGCCGCCGGGCTCGACCTGCCGTGGCTCGTCCCGGCGCTCGTCGACTTCCAGGGCGCCCATCCAGCGCTACGCGTGGCGCTGCGTCCCCAGCCCGCCGATGTCGTCATCGGCGGCGAGGAGGTCAAGGGCTTCGGCCGCGCCACGCGGCTGCGCCGCGAGGACCTGACGATCGTCGCCGCGCCCGGCCATCCCCTGGCCCGGCGGCGCGCCGTCGGCCTGGCCGAGCTGCGCGACGAGCCGTTCGTCCTCCCCGGCGACCAGCCGATCCTGCGCGCCGCATTCGCAGCCGCGGGCTTCAGCCCGGTGCCGCTCTTCGAGGTCGCCGACGCGACGACGGCCCGGCTGCTCGTCCACCACGGCCTCGCCGTGGCGATCGTGCCGGCTTCGTGGCTGGATGCGCCGGGCCCAGAGGTTGCCGTGGTCCGCACGCGGGAGGCGCTCCCCCAGCGGACGCTCTACGCGTCGACGGCAGCCGCGCCGGGGCGAGCGGCGCGGCTGCTCATCGCGCATCTGCGGCTCTAGCCGTCCGTCTGGTCGTTCGGACGCGAGCCGATGATCCGGACGTGCCGCGGGGCCGGCATCCGCGACCGCTTGCCCTTGACCGACTTCCAGATCGCCCGGTTGAGAGCGATCTCCGGCGTCGCATCGGCGTGCTTGAAGTCCCAGCTCGCCGAGGCCTTCGCCAGCGCCGCGGTGGCGGGATTCGTGGGCGCTCCGGAATCGCCGAACGGGATCACCGCCGGCTGCTTTGCGTCATAGGGCGCGAGGTCGGGCTGGGGGCGGAACGCGCCCCACATCCGGCTGGCACGCGCGTCGGTGACGCTCATCGGCGCGAGGCCGAGGAGATCCTCGATCGTCGCGACCATCGCACTGGTGTCGTAGTGCGTCGAGTCGACGCGGCCTGCCTGCGTGTACGGGCTGACCGCGAGCGCGACGGTCCGGTGGGCGTCGACGTGGTCGGGGCCGTTCTGTGCGTCGTCCTCGGTGACGAGGATGACCGTGCTCTTCCAGAAGCGGCTGTGCGAGACGACATCGACGAGCCTTCCCAGCGCCAGGTCGTTGTCAGCGACATAGGACTGCGGCGTCGCCGCGCCCGGGGTCGTGCCGCGGGTGTGATCGTTGGGAAGGCGGACGATCTCCAGCGCGGGCAGGTCGCCGCTCTGCTCGTAGCCGCGGAACTCGCGCTCCCACTCCGGCTCGCGGTTGACATGGTCCGAGCAGGCCGTCGAGTAGCCCGGGAAGCGCTCGTCGACGTGATCGCCGAAGCGCGTGTCGTCGAGGTGCGTCGTGTGCGACACGTTCCCCGCGCCCCCGCTGCAGTCGGTCTGGGTGAACTCGCCGTAGTCGCGGAAGGTCACCGCGCGCGAGAACGCGTCGTCCCACAGGTAGCCGCCCGTCCGGGCCGCAGCCGAGCGCGTGATGCTCGGATCGCCCTGCAGCGGCTCGCTGGCGAACTGCTGCGCGAACGGGACATCCTCGAAGTCGTACGCACGCTGGCTCGAGCGCGGCGACGGCGAGTAGTTGATCGGCCAGGTCTTGTCGACGTAGTCGCTCGCAGTGGCCTGGGTGATCCAGTTGTGGCCGTCGGCCGACACCTCCGCATCCGCGTAGAAGTTGTCGAACAGTGCGAACCGCTGGGCGAGCGCGCGGTGGTTCGGGGCGCTGTCGTCCTTGAAGAGCGCCAGCGACGGGTCACCGTTGCCCTTCGGCAGGTCGCCGAACACCTGGTCGTAGGTGCGGTTCTCCTTGACCACGTAGATGACGTGCTTGATCGCGTCAAGGCCGGCCGGGCGCGGGCGCCCGCGCGCGGCCGCCTGGTTGTCGCGGCGCACCTTGCGCGTCAGCGCGTCGAGCCGGCCCGTCGCGTCCGCGAGGTCGACGACCTGGACCGAGCCCTTGATCATCGAGCCCGAGTACTGGCTGTCGCGGTTGACGCCCGCGCAATCGGGCCTCGGCGTCAGCCCGCCGCACGGGTTGGGCCCGGCGCCGGACGCGTTCGTGTTCGTCACCACGAGCCGCGCGCCGTCAGGGGTCACCGACACCGCCGCCGGATACCAGGCGGTCGGGATGAAGCCCTTGACGCTGCGGCTGTCGAGGTCGACGACCGCAACCGCGTTCTCGCCGGCCTCGGCCACGTAGAGCGTGTGGCCGTCGGGCGACACCGCGAGGCCGTCCGGGATCGCTCCCTTCGGCCCGCGCGTGACGAGCGCGACGTCGATGGTCGCCGCCACCGTGTCGGTGGCGGTGTCGACGACCGAGACCGTGTCGGAGTTGGCGTTGGCCGTGTAGACCTCATCGCGCGCCGGGTTGGCGGCGATGGCGGACGGGTGGTCTGCGAGCTCCGGATTGTCGGGCGGCGAGAGCTCGATGTCGGCGGTCTTGGCCTGCGATCCGGTGTCGATGACGGACACCGACCGTCCCGCCCAGTTGGTGACGTAGGCCTTGCGCCCGTCGCGGGCGAAGGCGACACCGAGCGGGTACAGCGGCGTGCCGAGCTCGATCGTGGCGGTTGTCATGCCGGTGGCCGGGTCGACGACGGTGACGGTGTGCCCCGGCGGGTTCGTGCCGCCCGCCGGCCCGGAGAGGTTGTTGACGACGTAGAGGCGGTCGCCAAGCGGCGTCCTTCCGTACGCGAGCCCCGCCGGGAAGAACGGGGTCGCGATCTGGCCGGTCTCGGTCAGCTTGCCGCCGGCGACCGTGTAGGCGTGCACGACCTGCTGGCCGCCGCCCGCCGCCCAGGCACGAGTGCCATCGGACGACCACGCGACGCCGGAGAAGACGGCCTGCCCCTTGGCGGCGTCGTAGGGCAGGAAGTCCGACCGTTGCCCGGCCGCGAGGTCGAACAGGTCGACCGAGTCGATCTTGCCGGCGCCGCTGCTGCTCGTCAGCAGCTGGTCGCCCGACGGCGAGAGCGCGGCGCCCAGCGGCCCCTGGAGGCCGGGCACGCCCTGGGATATCTCGATTTGAGTGCCGACGGGTTCGACGCGCCACCCCGCCGGGGTGACAGGCGTACTCGCCGCGGCGGTCGCGGCCGCTACCGATAGGCAGCACGCGATGGCGCCGGCGACGGCGCGGATGATGGACATTGAGGGCCTCCCTGAATGGCCGGATCGTGGACCGGCCGGAAGCTACGAACCGATCGCGGCGCCTCTGTTGCCCGGATGTGGCCGACCCGTGACGTTCCTGTCAACGGCGCCCTTCTGGGGCCAGTAGCGATCGCACTGGACCAACGGCAGCGCGCCGCGGACCATGGAGCCATGATCGAACACGTCACCGAGAACAGCTTCCACGCCGAGGTCCTCGAGTCGCCCGACCCGGTCCTGGTCGACTTCTGGGCGCCCTGGTGCGGCCCGTGCCGCGTGATGAACGGCGTCCTGGAGGAGGTCGCCGAGCAGCGCCCCGACGTCCGCTTTCGCAAGCTCAACACCGACGACCATCCGGAGGTCGCCGCGACCTACGGCATCCTCGCCGCGCCCACGATGCTCGTCTTCAAGGACGGCGAACCGGTCCAGCGGCTCGTCGGCTCGCGCCCGGCGCGGCGCCTGCTGAGCGAGCTGGAGGCGATCTAGGGGCGATCTAGACTCGAGGTGTGAGGCAACTTCCCGTCGAAGGCGCCGAGGTGACGGTCGTCTTCCTCGGCGTCACCGAGGCGGGCGTGATCGTCGCCGTGGAGGACGGCGGGCACACCGTCGACGTCGAGACGGTCGCCGGCCAGACGCTGCGCTTCCGCCTCAACGCGACGGGCTGGTTCGTCACCGCCGACCGCGCGGCGCGCCTACAGCTCAGCGGCAAGCCGCCAGAGTAATCGGAAGAACAAGATCCGGTGGCTCGAAGCTGCTACGTTGCGCTGCGATAAGGCCGGGTGCACTGCCCGGTAAAGAAGTGCCCAGCGCCCGCAGTCGTTGCCTCGTAGCACCCTCCGGGTTCGCAAAGTGCACGAACACCCAGGAGGGTTAGTCAAATGGCTACCGGAACCGTCAAATGGTTCAGCGACGAGAAGGGCTTCGGCTTCGTTACTCCGGACGAGGGCGGCAAGGACCTCTTCGTCCACCACACGGGGATCAACGGGAACGGCTTCCGCACCCTCGCCGAGGGCGCACGGGTCTCCTATGACGCCGAGAACGGCGACAAGGGCCCCAAGGCCGTCAACGTCACCCTGATCTAGGGCAACGACACCACCTGCTGCGGCCCACGGTCGCAGCAGGACCGCCGAGAGCTGGGCAGAAAGGAGGATCACCATGATCCGACTCCTCTGTCGCAGCTGCCTCAGGCTGTGGAGCATGCCCAGCGCGAATCACCGCGCGAGCTGCCCCCACTGTGGCGGCGCACTCAGGCAGCATTGATGACGGGCCCGCCCTTACAAGGCGGGCCTTTCTCATTCCCGCCCGGGCCGCTGATACTCTCGCGGCGTCCTGCGGCGGCTCCACTCTGCTCCACCCCGCCGAGCAAGCAGTTCGAGAGGAGAGCAAGTGTCCCACCGCCGCTCGAGCGCCGCCGTCCTGGCTGCGCTCTCACTCGCCGGCTTTGCGCCGGCCGCCCACGCCGACGGTCCCGGGGTCGGGACCCCGACGATCGCCACGCTCGGCGACTCCTACATCTCGGGTGAGGCCGGCCGCTGGGCCGGCAACTCCAACGGGAGCTCGTCGTCGATCGACGCACTCGGGTCGACGGCCTACTACGACAACGCCTCGAACAGCGCCGAGACGATCTCGGGCTGTCATCGCTCGAAGTCCGCTGAGGTCTTCGTCGGTGGCGGCGTCAACGGCGTCAACTTCGCCTGCTCCGGAGCGAAGGCCGCGTCCGCGCTCGGCTCGGACTGGAAGCCCGGGCTGGACTTCTATGACGACGGCGCAGGCCACCAGGGCCAGGCGAAGCTGCTGCAGGCCTACGCGGCGACGCACAACATCCGCCAGGTGTCGGTGTCGATCGGCGGCAACGACTTCAACTTCGCGTCGGTGGTGCAGAGCTGCGTGCAGGACTTCCTGCTGTCGCCGTCCTGGTGGAAGGACTACTGCAATGACGACTCCTCGGTGACGGCCAACTTCACGGCGGCCAACGTGGCGGCGCAGCGGGCCAAGATCAAGAACGCGATCCTCAACGTCCATACCGCGATGGTGAACGCGGGCTACGCCGACTCGCAGTACGCGATCACCGTGCAGGACTACGAATCGCCGGTCCCCAACGGCGCGGGCTTCCGCTACGGCGAGTCGGGCTACACGCGCCAGAACACCGGCGGCTGCGGCTTCTGGAACGGCGACGCCAACTGGGCCAACGCCACGGCCCTGCCGACGATCAACAACGCGGTCAAGGGCGCGGCGACGGACACCGGCCTGTCGAACATCCGCATCCTCGAGCTGCAGAGCGCCTTCAACGGCCGGCGGCTATGTGAGAACACGGTCGGCCTGCTGGAGGAGAAGGGCCTGTCCTCGTGGACGAACGCCGGCGCGTCCGACAAGACCGAGTGGATCAACCAGATCCGCACGGTGTCGACGGTGTTCGGCCCCTTCCAGGTGCAGGAGTCGCTGCACCCCAACTACTGGGGCCAGAAGGCGCTGCGCAACTGCGTGCGCAAGGCCTACAACGGCGGCGCGCCGCGCAGCGGCACGTGCACCGTCTCGGGCACCGGGCTCAACGCGCTCGGCGAGCCGAACATGGCGCTGAGCTAGGAGGAGGGTCGGCCCAGATCGGCCAACGCGCGGTCGATCTGGGTACGGCTGGGCGAGCGGCCCGGCAGCTTGTCGGCTGCCGGCCGCAGCCCGGCCGCGACCACGGCGAGGTAGCGCTTCCACGAGGCCAGGTTCACGAACTGATCGCACGCCGACGTCACCGCCTTGGACAGCGCCATCACGTCGAAGGCGCCGATGTCATCGCGCAGGAGGCCCGCACGGCGATCAAGCTCGATGAGCTCCTCGATCACGTCGAGCAGCAGCCCGTGGGCTTCCTGCACGCCGGGATCCGCGATCACGGCGGTCCCGATGACGGCCTCCACCAGGCCGCGGTCGCGCAGGTGCTGCTGGACCGACTCCCGCATGAATGCGAGCACGGAGCCGTCGGCCGGCGGGTGCAGGAGGAGCGCGCGGGCCTTGGACTCGAGCTCCCCGATCCGGTCAACCACGAGCGCCGCGATCAGATGCTCCTTGGTGGGAAAGCGCCGGAAGACGGTCCCCTGCCCCACGCCCGCGCGCCGGGCGATCTCCGCCGTGCTCGCGTCGAGCCCCTGCTCGCTGAACACCTCGGCGGCGGCGTCGAGCAGCAGCCGGCGGTTGCGTTCTGCGTCTGCGCGCAGCGGGCGCGTCGCGGTGGTCATGGGCTTGATCATGCCGGGGTGAGCACCGCCGCGTCCAGGTCGACCTCTGCGAGGTGCCGGCGGCGCAGGAGCACGACGAGCACCAGCGCCGCCGAAGCCAGCAGGATCGCGGCACCGGTGAATGCCACGTGCCAGCCGCCGACGAGGGCATCGGGGCGCGAGGCGCCGGCGGCCAGCAGCGACGTGGTCCGGCTGGCCGACAGGGTCGAGAGCACCGCGAGTCCGAGCGCGCCGCCGATCTGCTGGGACGTGTTGAGCAGCCCGGAAGCAAGCCCTGAGTCCTCGGCCGACACGCCGGCGGTGGCCAGGAGAGTCACCGGCACGAACGTCAGGCCCATGCCGAGCGACATCGGGAAGAGCCCGACCAGCAGGTCGCTCACGTAGCTGCCGTGCACGGGGAGGCCCGTGAGCCAGAGCATGCCCGCGGTGGCGATCGAGACGCCCATCGCGCCGACCGCGCGCGGGCCGAAGCGCTTGATCAGCGCCTGCGCGAGGCCGGCGCCGACGACGATGCCCAGCGTCACGGGCAGGAACGCGAAGCCCGCCTTCAGCGGGCTGTAGCCAAGGACGTCCTGCACGTACAGCGAGGCGAAGAAGAACATCGAGAACATGCCCGCGGCGACGAACATCATCGCCACGTTGGAGGCGGTCAGCGCTCGCTTGCGGAAGATGTCCAGCCGGATGAGCGGGGCCTTGCTGCGGAGCTCGATCGCGACGAACGCCGCAAGCAGCGCGGCGGCGACGCCGATGAACCCGAGCGTGCGCCCGGAGCCCCAGCCGAACTCCTGGGCCTTGACGATCGCGTAGACGAGCACCATCAGGCCGGCCGTGACCGAGAACGCGCCGGCGACGTCGAACGAGCGGTGCTTGGCCTCGCCGCGGGACTCGGGGACGATCCGGATGGCCGCGACGAGCGCCGCGATGCCGACGGGGACGTTGACGATGAAGATCCACTGCCACGAGAGCAGGTCGGTGAGCACGCCGCCCAGCAGCAGGCCGAACGCGGCGCCGCCCGCGGCGATCGCACTCCAGACGCCGAGCGCCTTGGTCCGCTCCCCCGTCTCGGGGAAGGTGGTCATGATGATCGAGAGCGCCGCCGGCGAGACGAGCGCCCCGCCCAGTCCCTGGAGTGCGCGGCCGGCGATCAGCATCTGCGAGGACTGCGCCAGCCCGTTCAACAGCGAAGCCAGCGTGAACACGGCCACGCCGGCGAGGAAGAGCCGCCTGCGCCCGAGCAGGTCGGCCGCGCGGCCGCCGAGCAGCAGGAAGCCGCCGAAGACCAGCGTGTAGGAGTTGATGACCCACTGCAGGTCGGCGTCCGAGAACGACAGGCCGCGCTGGATCGACGGCAGCGCGATGTTCACGATCGTCGCGTCGAGGACGACCATGAACTGTGCGAGGCACACGATCGCCAGGACGAGCCAGCGGTTCGAGGCGGTTCGGGCTTTCGGCGGCATAGCAGGAGACTCCAGGGTAAGCGGATCAGACGGTCCGGTTACGGTACCACAAGTGGAGCGGCCAGTCCGCTTTGTGACCGGTGTCACTATCCTGCCCGCCGATGACCCAGACGCTCTCCGTCGCCGCTCTCACCTTGGTGATCGCCGCTGCGCTCGTGCTGGTTCGCCTCCACACCCTGCCGACGGGGCGCAAGCCCATTCGCGACGCGGTCAGCGACTACGGCACGACGCGGTTCCACGTGTACTACCGCGTCATGGTCGTGGCGCTCGGGGCCGGCGCCGCTTGCCTGGCACTCGCGCTTGGGCGCGTTGGCGGCGTGGCCACGGGCGCGCTCGTCTGGCTGTGGATATTCGCCGGCTCGCGGATCCTCATCGCCCGCTTCATGACGGCTCGGCCCGGCCATCGGCTCACGACCGAGGCGCGCATCCACCTGCTTCTGGCAGCGGCGGCGTTCACCTCGATCGCGTTTGCGGCGCCGACCGTGTCGACGGAGCTCGACCTCGCCCACGGGCTGGCGAAGCTCGTGGTCGTTGCGGCCGTCGCGACGCTCGTCACGCGCGTCGTGCAACCGCTGACCATCGCGTTCGGGCTCGCCGAGCGCCTGCTGTACGCCGCGTTCATCGTCTGGATGGCCGTCGTGGCCATCTCGCTGCTGTGAGCCTGCGGGTCGCTAGCCGACCGGCTCGCCCGCGTCGATCAACGCCTCGACGCCGCGGCAGATCGCGACGACCTCGGCCGGCGCCTTCTCCGGCGAGCCCGAGTCGAACGGCGGCTGCGGGTCGTACTCGATCCCGAGCTGGATCGCCTGGGCGACGAGGTCGCCCGCGATCCGCGCCGCAAGCGTCAGGCCCATGTCGATGCCCGCCGAGACGCCGGCCGCGGTGATGATCTTTCCCTGCTCCACGACCCGCCGGCCGGTGGGGATGGCGCCGGTCGAGGCGAGCGCATCCATCGCCATCCAGTGCGTGGTGGCCTCGAGGCCGTCGAGGATGCCGGCGGCGCCGAGGACGAGCGAGCCCGTGCAGACCGAGCAGGTCCACGTCGACGTCTCGTGGGCGGTGCGCACCCAGCCGATCAGCGCCTCGTCGTGCATCATCGCCCGCGACCCGATTCCGCCCGGGACGACGACGATGTCCGGGCTCGGAAGGTCATCCAGCGTGCGCTCCGCGACGAGGCTGAGCATGCCGTTGTCGGTCGTCTTCGGGCCCGCCTCGGCGGCGATGAACGTGACGCGCGCGCCGGGCAGCCGGCTGAGCGTCTCGTAGGGGCCGACGGCGTCGAGCGCGGTGAAGCGGTCGAAGAGCGGTATCGCGATGTCCATGGTGTGCCTCTCGGGTTCAGGCCGCGAACCGGGCGCGGTAGGCGGCGGGGTTGACGCCCAGGCGCCGGTGAAAGGCGCGGCGCATGGTCTCCACGGTGCCGAACCCGCAGCGCGCGGCCACGGCCTCGACGGGCAGGTCGGTGGTCTCGAGCTCGCGGCGGGCGCGCTCGACGCGCGCCACCTCGACGTAGGCGGCAGGCGTCATGCCGGTCTCGGTGCGAAAGGCGCGCGCGAAGTTGCGCTCGCTCATGTGCGCGCGGGCCGCCAGCGCGGGCACCGAGAGGTCGCCGCCGGGATGCTCGGCGATGTGGGACTGCACGTCGCGCAGCGGTTCGCGCCGCGCCGGCGCGGCTGCGAGCTGCGCGCTGAACTGCGACTGGCCCCCGGGCCGGCGGACGAAGAGCACCAGGGACCGGGCCGTCTGCAGCGCGGCCTGGGGACCGTGGTCGTCCTCGATCAGCGCCAGAGCGAGGTCCATCCCGGCGGTCACGCCCGCCGAGGTCCAGACGTCGCCGTCGCGGACGAAGATCGGGTCCGGGTCCACCTCGATCTGCGGATGGCGCTCGGCCAGGCGCGTGCAGGAGGCCCAATGCGTGGTCGCGCGGCGGCCGTCGAGCAGCCCGGCCTCGGCGAGCAGGAAGGCGCCGGTGCAGACGGAGGCAACGCGGCGCGAGCGCGTCGCGGCGCGCCGGACCCAGTCGACGAGGCGCCCGTCGCCGACCGCGCGGGCCGTTCCCTCGCCGCCGGCGACGACCAGCGTGTCGATCGGGCCACGGACGGCGTCGATCGCGCGGTCGGCCTGCAGCGCCAGCCCGCTGAGCGACCGCGCCGGAGCGCCATCGGGCGTGACGAGCTCGATCGCGTAGTCGCCGCCGTAGAAGCGCGTGGCGATCGAGAACGCCTCGGCGGGCCCGGTGACGTCGAGGCTCTGAACGCCCTCGAAGGCGACGATGACGACCCTGCGCATGCGCCGATCATCGCGGCGCCCGCGACTGGCCGCAAGGACAGACACCAGACGATTCCTGCCACAGCGTCAAGGAGCCGGCGCGAGGCGGACGACGCGGCGGCCGCCCGCGAGCGCCCGCTGCCACGGGCCGTCGCCCTCGAGCGGGCCGGCGGCGTCGACGAGCAGCGCCGCAAGCACCAGCGCCTTCTCGCGCGACTGCGGCGGCGAGGCGTAGGAGCGATCGGAGCGGCCGGTGAGACCGGCGCTGAAGCGCTCGGCCACCTCGACGACGACGAGGGGGCCGAGCGTCAGCTCGAGCTGGCGCGCGGGGTCATCCACGCGCCGCAGCCTACGGTCCTCAGCCGCAGATCGGCCAGGGCGCGGTGCCGGCCTTCGCCAAAAGCGCGGCCGCGAGGCGGTCCTGCTCGGCCTCCGGGGCCTTCGCGGGATCGCCTGTGCCGCCCATTGCACGCCAGGTCGCTCGCGAGAACTGGTACTTGCCGCGGTAGCGGCCGCTGCTCGAGACCGCGGTGGGGTTTCCGCCCGACTCGCATGCCGCGATGCGCGCAAGCGTCGTCGAGGCCGCAGCCGATCGCGGCGCTGCCGCCGCCGGGGTGCTCGCGGCGGGCGCCGCGCCGCCGATGCCGAGCGCCGCGCGTGTCAACGGGCCCACGACGCCGTCGGCGGTAAGGCCGTGGCTGTGCTGAAACGCCCGCACCGCGCGGTCGGTCACGGAGCCGAACGTGCCCGTCGGCGAGACGCCAAGCGCTCGCTGGACTGCGCTCACGTCCGTCCCCGAGCTCCCGCGGCGCAGCAGCCCGCCCGCGCCCCCGGCTGCGAGCGAGAGCGGCGCAGCGACGGCGAGAAGGGTCGTGAAGGCGAGCAGCGAGCTGCGCGCCGAATGCCGGCGCCGCGTCCGGGCCCGCAGCCTCGCTGCAACGGAGCGGCGGCGTCTGGCACGGCGCAGGGAGGCGTCGCAGTCCTCCGCGAGCGACCAGGGCTCGCGCACATGCGCGTCATCGTTCGTCGACATCAGACCTCTCGATCTCTCTCGTGCCTACGGGGTTAGCTGACGGGCTCGCGCTGTGAGAGATGCGCTACGCCACCTGTGGTGGCGATTCGCCCCAGCCCGGACATGCCGGGCATTTGGGTCCCCCGTTCCCGGCCGCGCTGGGCGGACGGAACTCGGCTGGTTTCGAAGCTGCCGCGCATGCTTGCAGATAGCCATGACGGACGCCGGGTAGCACCCGCCCATGGCCACCACAGAGCAGGACCGCGAAGGACGCTTCACCAGCCGCGAGTGGCAGCCCGGCGACCCGGACAAGCCGGCGCTGGAGCGGCTCGCCGAGTCGATCGGCGGCATCGAGGCGCTGGACCGACCGGCGGAGGCGCTCGCCACCCAGGTGCGCTCGATCCTCAAGCCCGGCGCGGTCAAGGACGCCCTCAGCGGCACGTGGCTCGGCCACGCGCTTCACCCGCTGCTCACAGACGTGCCGATCGGCGCCTGGACCTCGGCGACGGTGCTCGACCTGGTCGGCGGCCGCCAGTCACGCCCCGCCGCGCGGCGGCTGGTCGGGCTGGGCGTTGCCGTGGCGGTTCCCACCGCGGCGGCCGGCTGGGCGGACTACGCAGACACGACGAAGGTCGACGAACGCGTGCGGCGCATCGGGATCGTCCATGCCGTGGCGAACGTGGCGGCGCTCGGCCTGTTCGGCGCATCCTGGCTCGCGCGCCGCCGCGGCGACCACGGCCAGGGCGTCGCCCTCGGCCTCGCCGGTGCAGGCTCGCTGGCCGCAGGTGGCCACCTCGGCGGCCACCTCAGCTACGCCAAGGGCGTCGGCGTCGACCGGACGGCCTTCGAGAAGCGCCCGGGCGAATGGACCTTCGCGGTCGCCGACAGCGACCTGGCCGAAGGCGAGCCGCGCGTCGCCGAGGTCGCCGGCGTGCAGGTGCTGCTCGTCCGCCGCGGGGACCGCATCTTCGCCCTGGCCGATCGCTGCTCACATCGCGGCGGCCCGCTGCACGACGGCGAGCTGACCGGCGACTGCATCCAGTGTCCCTGGCATGGGACGCGCTTCCGCCTCGAGGACGGCGCCGTCGAGCGCGGGCCGGGCACATTCCCGCAGCCTGCCTATGAGGTGCGCCTGCGCGAAGGCCGGGTCGAGGTCCGCGCCGCGGAGCACTGAGCCGAGGTGGCCCGCTCGATCTGGAACGGCGCGGTCATGCTCGCCGGGATGGCCGTGCCGGTGAAGCTGTTCGCCGCCACGCAGCCGACCACGCCGCGCTTTCGCGAGCTCCATCAAAAGGACGGCGCGCCGATCGAGCACCGCCGCGTCTCCACGAAGACCGGCCGCGAGGTCCCCTCCGAGCAGATCGTCCTGGGCTACGAGACGGGCAACGGGCGCTACGTGGTGCTGTCCCCCGACGAGGTGCGGGCGATCGAGCAGCCGGAGCGCAAGGCGATCGAGATCGAGGCGTTCGTGCCCGCCGAGCAGATCGACCCGATCTTCTACGACCGCGCCTACCACGTCGGCGCGCAGAAGGATGGCCGCGACGCCCTTGCGGCGCTGCTGGCGGCGCTGGAGCGCACGGACCTCGTCGGCATCGGCCGGGTGGTGCTGCGCTCCAAGGAGCAGCTTGTCGCGCTGCGCGCGGGCGACGGCGTGCTGAACATGAGCACGATGCGGTTCGCCGACGAGCTCGTCGCCGCCGAGGAGCTCGACCTCCCCGAGCCCAAGCGCGCGCCGACGCAGCGCGAGGTCGAGATGGCCGAGGAGCTGCTGGAGGGCCTGCACGCCGAGTTCGACCCCTCGGCCTACCACGACACCTATCGCGAGCGCGTCGACAGCTACGCGAAGGCCAAGGCCAAGGGCAAGGCGCCCGAGCTGCCCGAGCTCGAGGAGCCGGCCGAACCCGAGGACCTGATGGCGGCTCTGCAGGCGAGTCTCGAGGCGGCGCCCAAGCGCAAGCGCCCGAGCGAGCGCCGTCGCGGCCACGCGGCCGCAGCGAAGGGCTCGCGTCGGAAGGCGCGGCGCTGATGGCCCGCCCGATCTGGACCGGGGCGGTGAGCTTCGGTTTGGTCAACGTGCCCGTCGCGCTCTTGGCCGCCGCGCGCGACCTGGGGGTCCACTTCCACCAGCTCGACAAGCGCTCCAAGGCACGCATCGAGGTCCGCCGCGTGTGCTCCAAGGAAGGCAAGCCGGTCGACTACGACGAGATCGCCCGCGGTTACGACACCGGCAGCGACTGCGTGATGCTCGGCGACGAGGAGCTCGCCGCGCTCGAGCCCAGCAAGACCAAGACGATCGACGTCGAGGCGTTCGTCGACCTGGAGTCGATCGATCCCGCCTCCTTCGACCATCCCTACTTCCTCGTTCCCGTCGGCGGCGAGGGCGCGGCGCGCGCCTACCGCCTGCTCGCCGATGTCATGCACCGCAAGGAGCGCGTCGCGATCGGCCGCTTCGTGCTGCGCACGCGCGAGTACCTGGTCGCTCTGCGGGTGCGCGACGGCGTGCTCAGCCTGAGCACCATGCTCTTCGAGGACGAGCTGCGCTCGCCGAAGGACCTCGGCGACGCGCGCGTGACTGCCAAGGACAAGCCGTCCAAGCAGGCGCTCACGAACGCGACGAAGCTCGTCAAGGCGCTCACCACGGACTTCGACCCGTCCGCCTACGAGGACCGCCACCGCAAGCGCGTGGAGGAACTGATCGCAAAGAAGCGCAAGGGCGGCGAGATCGCCGCGGCGCCCGAGCCCGAGACGCCGGCCCCAGCCCCGGACCTCCTGGCCGCGCTGCGCGAAAGCCTCGCTGCCGTCCAGGCGCGAAGCTGAAGCCCAGCCGTCGCAGCGACGGCGGCCGTCGCGCTTGCGATGTCCGACCGCTGACATCGCCTTCGGGGCCGAACGGGGAAGTACGGGAGGCATGGCCCAGAACGTCGGATCCTTCCTGCTCCGCCGGCTGCACGCGCATGGCGTCGAGCGCATCTACGGCTATCCGGGCGACGGGATCAACGGCATCCTCGGCGCCTTCCACGAGCTCGGCGACGAAATCGAGTTCATCCAGACCCGCCATGAGGAGCTCGCCGCGTTCATGGCCACCGCGCAGGCGAAGGTCACCGGCAAGGTCGGCGTGTGCATGGCCACCTCGGGCCCGGGCGCGATCCACCTGTTGAACGGCCTGTACGACGCCAAGCTCGACCACCAGCCGGTGCTCGCGATCGTCGGCCAGCAGAAGATGATGTCGCTGGGGTCGAACTACCAGCAGGAGGTCGACCTCGTGTCGCTCTTCAAGGACGTCGCGCACGAGTACGTCCACATGTGCACGGACCCGGCGCAGATGGCGCACCTCGTCGACCGCGCGATGCGGATCGCCGAGGTCGAGCGCACCGTCACGTGCCTGATCGTCCCGGCCGACGTGCAGGACCAGCCCTATGAGGAGCCCCCGCGCGAGCACGGCGCCGTGCACTCCTCCCCGGCCGCGGTCCACAAGCCGCGCGTGATCCCCGCCGATGCCGATCTGCAGGCCGCTGCGCAGCTCCTCAACGAGGCCTCGAAGCCCGCGATCCTGATCGGGGCCGGCGCCGCGGGCGCGCCCGACGAGGTGATCGCGATGGCGGACAAGCTCGGCTGCGGCGTCGCCAAGGCACTGAACGGGCGGTCCGCGCTCCCCGACGACCTGCCGTTCGTCACCGGCTCGATCGGCCTGCTGGGGACCAAGCCCTCCGAGCACATGATGAGCGGCTGTGACGCGCTGCTGATGGTCGGCTCGTCGTTTCCCTACTCCGAATGGCTGCCAGAGCCCGGCCAGGCGCGCGGCGTGCAGATCGACCTCGACGCGCGGATGCTCGGCATCCGCTTCCCGATGGAGGTGAACCTGGCCGGCGACGCCGGCGAGACCCTGCGCGCGCTGCTGCCGATGGTCCAGCGCAAGGAGAACCGGGCGTGGCGCCAGGAGATCGAGCACGAGGTCGAGCGCTGGTGGGAGATCCTCGCCGGCGTCGCCCGCCAGCCGGCCGATCCGATCAACCCGCAGCTGCTCTTCCACGAGCTCAGCGAGCGGCTGCCGGACGGGTGCATCCTCACGGCGGACTCCGGCTCGGCGACGAACTGGTGGGCGCGGCACCTGAAGCTTCGCCAGGGGATGAAGGCGATCCTCAGCGGAACGCTGGCGACGATGTGCCCGGCCGTCCCCTACGCCCTGGCGGCCAAGCTCGCCTACCCGAGCCGCCCGGTGATCGCCTGCCTCGGCGACGGCGCGATGCAGATGCTGGGGATCAACGGGCTGATCGACATCGCCAAGTACGCCGATCGCTTCACGGACCCGCGGCTGGTGATCCTCGTGCTCAACAACCACGACCTCAACCAGGTCACGTGGGAGCAGCGCGTGATGGAGGGCGACCCCAAGCTCGATGTCTCGCAGGACATCCCCGACTTCCCATACGCCCGCTACGCGGAGCTGCTGGGACTGAAGGGCATCAAGGTCGACGAGCCCGACGCGGTCGGCTTCGCCTGGGACGGCGCGCTGAGCGCCGACCGGCCGACGCTGATCGAAGCCGTCGTCGACCCGGAGGTGCCGCCGCTGCCGCCCCACATCCGCTTCGAGCAGGCCAAGGAGCTCGCGCAGGCGATCCGCAAGGGCGACCCGGCGGCCGGGCGGTTCATGCGCCACGCGATCCGTGGCAAGGCCGAGGAGTTCCTGCACCGGTGATCGAGGCCGTGCGGGCGTGCGACTCATGGCCGCCCAGCACGGCCCGGACGGTCCGGCGGGAGATCTCCCCGAGCGCCTCTTCCCGGACGTCTGAGCTTCAGCCGTGCGGGTTGTCGCGGCGGTGGCGATCCTCGCTCTCGCCGATCGCGAGGAACCCGAGCGATACGAGCGTCACGCCGCCGATGCCCAGCAGCAGCAGCCCCACGACCACGATCACCACCGCATGCTCGGTGGCGGTCAGCGCGATCCCGGCGATCAGCGCGACCAGGCCGACTGCGACGAGCGGGCGGTAGGGCGTCGGTCGGCGATCCGGGGGCATAGGCGGAGCCTACGCCGCGGGCTCCGCGACCGATTCCGCGACCGTGTCCGTCTGGTTGTCGCTCGTGAGCTCTGCCAGCTGCTCGGTCGGATCGCCGTGGAGCATCCAGCCGGACGGGGTGCGCTGCACGAAGCCGCGCTTGGAGAGGCCGGTGAGCGCCGTCGTGACCGACGGCCGGCGCGCACCCACCAGGCGCCCGAGCGCCTCGTGCGTGAGCCGCAGCGGGACGCGGACGCCATCGGGCCCGACACGGCCCCAGCGCTCCGCCAAATGCCACATCAGCACGAGCAGGCGCTCGTCCACGCGCGTGACCTGGCTGATCGCCAGCTGGAACGCGAGCGCGCGCGAGCGCTTGACCGCACGCCCGGTCACAGCGTCGATGAGCACGGGCCAGCGGCCGATGACAGCCGCGAAGTGGCGATCGAGGATGGCGACCTGGGTCTTCTCGAGTACGGCCCAGGTCACATCGAGGGGCATGGGGGCGAACGCTGCGTCCTGGTCCCATGGGCGCAGTAGGTCGCCCGCCCCCATGAGCTCGCTCGTCATCCGCCCGGCGAACGACATGTCGCGCGTAAGCAGCCCATCGATGATCAGCAGGCCGACGAGCGGGTGGCCGCCGTCGTAGATCGAGTTCGGATCCCACTCCCCCTGCGGGATCTCCCTGACCTCGGCCAGCGCATGGCGCGAGGCCACCGCGAAGACCTCGGGAGCTAGTGCGCTCCCGAGATCGGGATCGGATTCGAGCACTCTTATGACGTTCCCCATCTGACATTCACATTCCCTTGTCGGATGCTTTGCAATCGCTCGCGAGCGTCGAAACCGCTAGCCGACCGGCGAGACCGGCAGCGAGACCTGCTCGGCCTCGTCCTCGGCTGCGCGCCGGTCCTCGGCCAGCCGCTCAGCCAGCTGCAGCTCCCGGCAGACGCGCCGCGCGATCACGAACACCACGAACGGAGCGAAGACGACCAGGGCTCGGTAGATCCACATCTGGGTCTCGTAATCGGCCCCGAAGAAGACCGTCGCGCGATCGGCGGACCCCGCGACGAAGATGAGGACCACCCAGGTCAGGAAGGCCAGCCCGAACGCCGTTCGCCCCGGTGCGTCGCGCGGGCGGTCCAGCACGTTGTGGGGGCCGCGGTCGCCGGTCAGCCGGCCCTCGGCGAACGGGATCAGCAGCATGACCGCCACGACGATCAGCGGGAACAGCGCGCCGCCCCAGAACGGGTTGGGGACGAGCGTGTAGTCGCCGATCGTCACGTCGAAGCCCGGCATCAACCGCAGCGCGCCGATCAGCCAGCCCAGGTACCAGTCGGGCTGGGCGCCATTCGTTCCCAGGGCGACGTCGTAGGGCCCCCACTGCCAGATCGGGTTGATCTGCACGAGCCCGCCAAGCAGCACCAGCATCGCGGCGACGGCCAACATCAGCCCCAGCGACCGCGGCGCCTGGCCGGGGAACGTCGGCACCCCGATGAGCCGCTTTTCCGTCGCCCGCGGGGAGGTCCGGAACTGCGTGTGGTGTCGCGCCGCCACCAGCGCGAGGTGGACGGCGAGCAGCGTCCCGATCAGCACCGGGAACAGCAGGACGTGCGCGATGTACAGGCGCGACTCGAACGCGTGGCTGCCCGGGTACGGGCCGCCCCAGATACCCAGCCCGAGGTTGCCGCCGATCACGGGCGTCGACAACGCGACGCTGTAGCCGATCGCCAGCCCCATCCCCGACAGCAGGTCGTCGACCATCGAGTAGCCCGCGTAGCCCTCGACCAGCGACGCGAACAGCATCACCACGCCGATCATCCAGGTCAGCTGGCGAGGGCGCCGGAAGGCGCCGGTGAAGAACACGCGCAGCACGTGCAGCACGATCGCGGCGACGAAGACATCCGCGGCCCAGTGGTGGGTCTGGCGGATCAGCAGGCCGGCCTTGACGTCGTAGGAGATGTCGACGACCGACTTGTAGGCCTGGCTCATCTGGGCGCCGCGCAGCGGCTCGTAGACGCCGTCGTAGGTGGTCTTCGTGAGGCTCGGCTCGAAGAACAGCGTCAGGTAGATCCCCGTGGCGACGAGGACCATGAAGGCGTACAGCGCGACCTCGCCCAGCAGGAACGACCAGTGGTCGGGAAACAGGTAGCGCATCGCCTTGCGCAAGAGCGGCGAGGCGCCGGTCGCGCGGTCGACCGTGCCGACGAAGCGGCGGATCATCGACCCGGCCTCCGCGAGCGGACGCCGCTCCAGCTCGGCCCCACGGGCCCCGAGTAGTTGCCGCCGGCGCGCAACACGCCGTCGGCGCCGACCATCAGCGGCAGTTGCGGAAGCGGGCGCCCGGCGGGGCCGGACATGACCTCTCCGCCCGTGGCCGGATCGAACGTCGAGTAGTGGCACGGACAGACGAGGGCGGGGCGCGGCTCGGTCGGGGTGAACGTCGGCTTGCGGTAGAGCGCGATCGCACAGCCGGCGTGCGTGCACGCCTTCGAGTAGGCCAGGATGCCGCCGGGCGCCCAGCGCGCCCGCTCGGGCGGCAGCCGCAGCTTGGCGGGGTTCAGGCGCACGACGACGACCGGCGCGGCGATGTCATCGCGCTTCGCGTGCGCCGGGAAGGCCGTGTAGAAGCTGTCCTCCTCGACGGCGTCGGCGCGCAGCGGCAGGCCGTCCTCGCCGATCAGCCGCACCCCGCGGCGCCACGGCGTCGCGTACAGCGGATCGGTGTCCAGCAGCGGCCCGAGCGACAGGGCGGGCGCCAGCGCCGCGAGGCTGAGCGCACCGCCGGCCGCGCCACCGGCGCCCAGCAGCAGGCGCTTGCGCGTGAGGCGGCTCGTGCTCTCGTCGACGACCTGGGCGATCGCCTCCTGCTCCCGGGGATGCTCGGCCTCCGGGAACTCCTCCTCGTTCTCCTCGGTCACCACAAGCTGGCGCCCGACGATGATCAGCGCGGCCGCCAGCAGCCCGAGGCTTCCGCCGAGCGTCAGCCCGAACAGCTGGGTGCGGTTTCCGAGGCTGTCGACGGCATAGATGACGAGGAATCCGACCGCGCACAGCGCCGCCGCGAACAGCAGCACGATCACGGCGGTCTCCCAGCCCCGCTCGGGGGAGCCCGGAGGGACGATCCGCCCGCGCCGTTCTTCCTCGGCCTCGCTCCGGCGCAGCCGGCGCCGTCGCAGGCCGTTGAGCACCGCAAGCAGCAGCGCCAGCCAACGCTTCATCGCTCGAGCCTCCTTCCGATCGCCATGCACGTCGCCAGCAGGACGGCCGCGGCCAGCAGCCAGGTCACCAGGCCCTCGGGCACGGGCCCGACATTCCCGATCCCCCAGCCGCCGCGGTCGGGCGGGTGGCGAACGAAGCCCACGTAGCGCACGATCGAGTCGAGCTCCTTCGGGGTGATCTCGCGCTCGGAGAACTTCGGCATCAGGTATGGGCCGATGCGCACCGCCTCAGCGATCTGGACCGGCGTCGCGGCCTGCAGCGGCGGGACGCGCGCGCCGGTGACCACGCCGCCGCGCGCCGCGATCTGGTGGCAGCCCGAGCAATGGCTCGCGAACAGGCGCATTCCCTCGTGCAGGTTCCCGCGCTGCGGCTGGGGCGACGGGATCGCGGGCCCGCCGCCCAGCGACGCGATGTAGGCGACCATCGCCCGGATCTCGTTGTCGCGAAACAGCGGCCGGCTGCGCTCCGGCTGCTCGCCGGGCTGGCCGAGCGGCATGTAGCCGGTGCGCAGGTAGAAGTCGGGCGCCTGCGCTCCGGTCCCGCGCACCGCCGGCCCCAGGCCGCGCACGTCCTGTGAGCCATTGGACTGGCCGGCGTTCTGGATCCCGCGCCCGTCGACGCCGTGGCAGCTCGAGCAGTTGCCGGCGTACAGCGCGGCGCCGAGCTGGAGCTGTGACAGCGCGGCTTCGTTGCTCGGGCGCTGCACGCCCGCCGGGGGCTGCGCGGCGGCGGGCGCCGCAACCGACAGGAGGGCTGCGGTGAGCGCCAGGCGCCTCATGACTGCCGGCACACGTCGACAAGGCCGCTGCCGAGGCCGTCCAGGACGATGATCGCGAGGAACAGCGGGCTGATGGTCATCCCCAGGACCGCCATGAAGCGGATGCGCGAGGCCGGCGGCGGCTCGTCCTGGAGCGCGCGGGTGTCCAGGAACGCGACCACGGCGGCGGCGATCCCGGCGAGCGCGACAACGGCGGCGGCGATTGCCGTACCCACGTCCCAGCCGCGCACCGGGAGCCGCCACCTCGCGCCCGCGGGATCGCATTGCGCCAGCGCGAACGCCACACCCATGACGTGCTGGGTCGCCCACGCCAGCGGCGCGGCCCCGATGCCGATCCAGACGAGGCGGCTGGGGCGCCGCAATGCGCTCATAGCGACGGCGACACCTGCGTGAGCACGATGAGGACCGCCAGCGCGTTGACGAAGTACCAGTACCACGCGATCGCACGCAGCCCGGTCACGCGGTAGGCCGTCAGGCCGCGCGCCAGCCGGGCGAGGATCCCGACCTCGAGCAGGATGCCCACGGCGACGTGCGCGTGGTGCAGCCCGAGCATCCCGAAGTAGACCGAGCCATACGCGCTCGCGCGCGGCGAGAACGAGTCGAGGTCGTCGAAGAACAGCAGCATCTGCCCGGCGAGGTACCCGGCCTGGACGAGCAGCGCCAGCACGAGCAGGGCGCGCGCAGCACCGGGCCGCCCGTCGCGCGCGGCGCGAACGGCGAACAGCAGCGGGACGCTCGTCGCCACGAGCGCCGCGACCAGCACGAGCGGCAGCAGGACCTTCGGGTGCTCGATTCCCGCCGGCGGCCAGCCGCGCGCGCGGAAGCGCAGATACCAGTAGGACCCCAGCACCAGGCCGAACAGCGTCGCCTCGGTGGCGATCAGCAGCGCGACGCCCCAGACGCCGTTGGGCAGGCTCTCGCGGCGGCGCTCCACCGCGCGGACCTCCGCCGGCGTCGTCGCCTGCAGGCTGCGCGTGACGGGGCTCATCCCTCCTGCGGCTCCTCAAGGTGCCACGCGAACAGCACGAGGCCGAGAAGCCCGGCGAACACGGATGCCGTCACCCAGTGGCCGAGCAGCAGCATGGTGAACACGAGCGCCAGCGTGGCGGCCAAAAGGATCGGCCAGCCCGACTCTGAGGGCATGTCGAGCGCCTCGTCCCACTCGGCGTCGAGCACCGTGCTCGAAGGCGTCTCGTGGCCCTGCTCGAGCACGCGCTCGCCGGCATCCAGCGCGCGCAGGTCCGCCGCGCGATCCTGCTCGTCCCAGTTGGCGTACGGGCTCGTCACCTGCGGGATGACGGCGAAGTTGTAGGCGGGCGGCGGCGAGGGGATCGTCCACTCGAGCGTCGGGCCATGCCAAGGGTCTGGTCCCGCAATCGCGCCACGGCGCAAGCTGACGAGCAGGTTCGCCGCGATCAGCAGCAGGCCGGCGCTCAGCACGTAGGCGCCGATCGACTCGAGCAGGTTGAGCCCACTCCAGCCGAGGTCAGCCGGGTAGGTGTAGACGCGGCGCGGCATCCCGAGCAGCCCCGCGATGTGCATCGGGAAGAAGGTCAGCGCGGTGCCGGCGAATGCCAGCCAGAAGCTCAGCACGCCGACGCCCTCGTGGTACATCCGCCCGGTGACCTTCGGGAACCAGTAGTGCAGGCCGCCCAGGATCGGGAACACCGCCGCGCCGAAGATCACGAAGTGGAAGTGCGCGACGACGAAGTACGTGTCGGTGAGCTGCTGATCGAACGGGATCGCGGCGAACGCCACGCCCGACAGGCCGCCGAGCAGGAAGAAGACGATGAAGCCGCCGATGAACAGCAGCGGCGTGCGGAAGGACGGCGTCCCGCTGAGGATCGTCATGAGCCACGCGAACAGCTGGATGCCGCTGGGGATCACGATGATCAGGCTGGCCGCGGCGAAGAACACGACGGTCGCGTTCGACAGCCCGGTGGCGAACATGTGGTGCGCCCACACGCCGAAGCCGATGAACGCGACGAGCAGCTCGGCAAGCGCGACGAGCGGGAACGCGACCATCCGCCGGCGGGTGAACGCCGGGATGATCGACGTCGCGATCCCGAACGCGGGCAGGATGATGATGTAGACCTCGGGGTGGCCGAAGATCCAGAACAGGTGCTGCCAGAGCAGCGGGTCGCCGCCCTGCGAGGCGTCGTAGAAGTTGAATCCGAGGCGGCGGTCGAGCTCCAGGAACACCAGCGCGCAGGTCAGCGCCGGGAGCGCGAACACGAGCGCGAACGAGGTCGCCAGGAACGCGTAGCAGAACAACGGCATGCGGTTGAGCGACATGCCCGGTGCGCGCATGCGGAAGATCGTCACGATGAAGTTCACCGCCGCCGCGGTCGTCGAGATGCTGTTGAAGATCAGCCCGAGCGCGTAGAAGTCGATCCCGCGCCCCGGGCTGAACGCCCGTGAGGCCAGCGGGACGTAGTCGAACCAGCCCGCGTCGGGCGCCTGGCCGATCGCCATCCCCGTGTACATGAAGATTCCCGACGCGGCGAAGATCCAGAACGACAGCGCGTTCAGCCGCGGGAAGGCCATGTCCCGCGCGCCGATCATCAGCGGCACGAGGTAGTTCCCGAACGCTCCCGTCGCGATCGGGATCACGAACAGGAAGATCATCGTGATCCCGTGCATCGTGAAGACCTGGTTGTAGGCCTGGGGCCCGAGCACGTGGATGTCGGGGCCGATGAGCTGCGTGCGGATGAGCAGCGCCTCGGTGCCGCCCGCCGCGAAGAAGGTCAGCGACGCGAACAGGTACATCAGGCCGATCCGCTTGTGGTCGGTGGTCTTCAGCCAGCCGAACAGCCCGGACGGCTCGCGCCAGATGCGCTCGAGGCGGTCGGCGCGGGCGCGGCCTTGCGACGTGTCGGCAACCGCCGACATCTCAGCGCAGGCTCTCCAGGTAGGCGGCGATCTCGCGGAACTGCGCCGGCGTCAGGCTCAGGCCGGGCATCTTCGCGCCGGGCTTGACGTGCTGGGGGTCGCTGATCCAGCCAAGCAGCTCAGCCGGGGTGTTCGGGATCGTGTCCGACGCCAGCGTCGCCCGCGTGGCGACGTGCGTGAGGTCGGGGCCGACATCGGCGCGCGCTTCCGTCCCGCGGATCGCATGGCAGCTGGAGCACGTCGTCGCCAGGAAGGTCGCGCGCCCGGCGGTCTGCTGGGGCGTGGCCGGCGCCCGCGCCGGCCGGGCCATGTTCGCCAGCCAGGCGCGGTACTGGACCGGCGCCTCGGCGACGACCTGCAGCGCCATGTGTGCGTGCTGCAGCCCGCAGAACTCCGAGCACTGGCCGCGGTAGGTCCCGGGCTTGTCGGCATAGAGCAAGATGCGGTTGGCGCGGCCGGGAACCGTGTCGACCTTGCGGTTGAGCTCGGGGACCCAGAGGCTGTGGATCACGTCGCCGGTGGCGGCGACGACGTTCACGCGCGTGCGCGTGGGGATGTGGATCTCGTTGGCGGTGACCGCAGCCGTGCCGGGGTAGCGGATCTCCCAGAACCATTGGTGGCCGACGACCCGGATCGTCATCGCCGTCGATCCGGGCCTGGGCGCGGCGGTCGCCCCCAGGACCGTCACGTTGGCGACGAGGAACAGCGTGACGAGCACCACGATCGGGATGGCGATGCCGAACGCGAGGACGAGGTTGCGGTTGATGCCCTCGTTCTCGCCTACGACCGGCAGCCCCGGGGTCCGCCGCCGCAACCAGGCCAGCGCCAGCAGCCCGACCGCCCCGAAGAACACCACCGACGCGATGCCGAGCATCCACCACCAGAGGACCGCGATGTCGTGGGTCTGCGGGCTGTGCGTGTCGAGCGTCGACTGCCTGCCCCCGCACCCCGATAGCAACACTGCGCCCGCGAGGAGGTACGTGCGCCAGCCCATGGCCTCACCGCTTGATGAACGAAATCCGCCCGTTGGTTTCCAATACCGCGAAGCGGACATCCGCAATCGACGCAATCTGCTGTAGGCGCGCCTCCGCGGAAAGCTCCTCGACAGTGATGCGCTCGCGGCGCATGTTGCGCTCGATCGGCCGGCCGTCCTCGACCAGCACCAGCGGCTCGCCCTCGAGCACGGGCCGAAGTCGTTTTGACCGGTAGCCCAGGTAGCTCACCAGCACGGTCAGCAGCGCGATCGTCGCGATGGCGAGGACTGCGCCGGTGACCGAGTAGTCGTCCTGAGTGACGCCCTGCTGGATCAGGTCGCCCATCACCACGAGCAGAATGAGGTCGAACGGCTCCATCGAGGCCAGCTCGCGCCGTCCTATCACCCGCATGATGAGGAAGATCGCGGCGAAGATCGCGGCTGCGCGGAAGACGATGTCCATGGCTAAGGGAAGACCGTCATGGTCCGGTGAAAGCCCGTGAGGCGCTTCGTGCCGTCGTAGATGTCGATGTCCCAGTGGCGGCGTCCGACGGTGTTCGGGTTGACCTGGCCTTCGATGTAGATCTCCATCCGGTTCCCGCTGTCCAGACGGCCGTACTCGAGCGCCACAGGACCGTTGATACCGGCCTGGTTGGAGGCATCAGGCGTCACCGTGTTGAACGTGAAGCCATCCAGGAAGCTTTGGCTGAAATGGAGCCGCAGATTGGCGATCCCCGGTGTCGTCGAGATCGTCAGGTGGAGTTGAACGATGTCCCCGCCGCGCAGCGCGTGCGGCGCCTCCACGGTCAGACGCGTCCCCGCGCCCTGCGCGACCGACGTCTCCTGGTGTTGCCCGAACACGTTGAGCAGCGCGGCGGCGATGAACGCGCACAGCACCAAGAGACCCGCGCGACGCACCCACACATGCCCGCCTCGACCGGCGAGATCGCGGTCGCGCTCGACGGTCAGCCCCTCTGGAAACCCTGCGCTCATGGCCGCCGGTTCCTACCCGGGTGCATCGGAACTAACGCGCCGGGTAGCCTCGGCCCATGGCGCTGGCCGTCCGCATCGAGCACGACGGGATTCGCGACGAGGTCGCGGTCGAGGAGCCGCTGGAGATCCGCGTCGACGGCGCGCCGCTGGCCGTCACGATGCGCACGCCCGGCCACGACGACGAACTGGCGCTCGGCTTCCTGGTGGGCGAGGGATTGCTCGGCGAGCCGCGTGCCGCCGGGCCGCCGGCCGACCTCGCGGGGAACATCGTCGAGGTCGCGGGGCCGCTGCTGCGCGAGCCTGCCCAGCGGCGCTTCTACGCGACGTCGTCGTGCGGCGTGTGCGGCAAGGGTGCGCTCGAGGAGATCGCCGTGCTCGCGCCCGCGCTGCCGGCGGGGCCGGTCGTCGACCGGGCCCTGCTCGCCGCCCTCCCCGACCGCCTGCGCCAGCCCGGGTTCGAGCGCACGGGCGGCCTCCACGCGACGGGCCTGTTCACCCCCGGCGGCGAGCTCCTCTGCGTCCGCGAGGATGTCGGGCGCCACAACGCGATGGACAAGGTCGTCGGCCGCGCGCTGCTCGACGGCGGGCTGCCGCTGCACGACCGGGTCCTCTGCGTCAGCGGCCGGCTCAGCTTCGAGCTCGTGCAGAAGGCGGTCATCGCCGGCGCGCCGATCCTCGTCGGCGTTGGCGCGCCGACCTCGCTGGCCGTCCAGGTCGCCCAGGACCGCGGGCTCACGCTCGTCGGCTTCGCGCGCGGCGGCAGGGCGAACGTGTACGCGCATCCGGCGCGCGTCGGGAACATCTGACATCCAATCGGCGTCTTGTCTCGTAATCCCTGTGTGAGTGGGCCGTTGGACGGGCACCACGAAGCGAACGGATAACGGACTTGAACGCGAACACCCTCACTGCCAGCGACGTCAAGCGGCACCTCGAGCTCCTCTACGAAGAGCGTGTGCTTGCCGTCCAGGTCGGGCTCGCCGCCGATGGCGCCTACATGGCCGACCTCGAGCAGGAGATCGCGGCCTACCGCTCCGCCTTCATCGGCGCCGCCGTGATCGAGATCGCGTCCATGCGGGCGCAGCTCTCGGCTCCGCACGTCGGCTGATCGACCAAACGCGCATGAACCCGGTGTCGCCGGGGCAGGATCATGACGCGTTCTCACACCGCCGTGAGGACGACGAAACAGGGGGAAGGCCATGCGGAGCTTCATGCTCGCGGGAGCGCTCTCCTGCGCGCTCGCCGTCACCGCCGCCGTCCCGGCCACGGCCGGGGCACGTTGCCGCAGCGCACACAAGCGCCCCGCGGTCGCGAGGCTGGATGCGGCCCGGGTCGCGACGCTGTGCATGGTCAACGTCGTGCGCAGGCGCGCGGGGCTGGAGCCGGTCCACACCGCACGCTCACTTCGCCTCGCAGCGGACGGGCACGCGCAGAGCATGGCCGCGGGCAGCTACCTCTCGCACACGGAGCCGAGCGGCGCGACGCTGCTGGACCGCGTCACGAGCACCGGGCTGACGAGCTTCGACCTACTCGGGGAGAACCTCTACTGGGGCCAGCCCCGCGTAGCGTCGCCCGCGGCGGCGGTGCGGGCCTGGATGCGCTCGCCGGGCCATCGCGCGATCCTGCTCGGCGGGCAGTTCCGCCAGGCCGGCATCGGCATCGCTCGCGGCCTGCCGCCAGGCGTCCCAGGCCACGCGTTCTTCTACGCGCTCGATCTGGCCGCCTGAGGCTGTCACGCTGGACATCTCAGTCGGGACAGCGCAGATCTTCTGCTACTGTTGCGTCCGCAACGGTTGAACCCGTAAAGGATGCACATGCCCACCAGCCTGCTTCTCATTCCCCTCGACGACACCGTCGTCTTCCCAACCATGGACGTAACGCTCCCCGTCGACACCGGGGACGAGGACCGTGTCCTGCTCGTACCGCGCCATGACGGCGAGTACGCGAAGGTCGGCACGATCGCCCGTGTCGCCGAGCGCGTGCGGCTTCCCGGCGGCGGTCGCGGCGCCACCCTCGAAGGCATCGCCCGCGGCGTCGCGGGCGCGGCCCACACCGACTCCCTCGGCCGTCTGCGCGTCGAAGCCGAAGAGCACCCCGACGACGTCCCCGTCGACGGGCGCACGCGCGAGCTCGAGCGCGAGTACCGCGCGGTCGTGGAGGAGATCCTCGACCTGCGCGGCGACGATGGCCGCGTCGCGGCGTTCCTGCGTTCGATCTCCGATCCCGGCGCGCTCGCCGACACCTCCGGCTACTCCCCCGACCTGACCTTCGAGCAGAAGGTCGAGCTGCTCGAGAAGCTCGACGTCACCGAGCGGCTCGAGCTCGCCCTCGAGTTCCAGCGCGAGCGCCTCACGCAGCTGCAGGTGCGCCGCAAGATCCGCGACGACGTCGACTCCGGCGCCCAGAAGCAGCAGCGCGAATACTTCCTGCGCAAGCAGATGGAGTCGATCCGCCGCGAGCTCGGCGAGGACGACGCCTCCGCCGCCGACGAGTACCGCCGCAAGATCGAATCGGCCGGCATGCCCGACCACGTGCGTGAGCAGGCCGAGCGCGAGCTCGACCGTCTCGAGCGCATGGGCGAGGGCGGCTCCGGCGAGAGCCAGATGATCCGCACCTACCTGGACTGGATGGTCTCCGTGCCGTGGGGCGAGCGCTCCGAGGAGAAGCTCGACCCGGTTGGCACCCGTGAGGTGCTCGACGCCGACCACGCCGGCCTCGAGGACGTCAAGGACCGGATCGTCGAGTACGTGGCGGTCAAGAAGCTGCGGCAGGAACGGAAGGTCGCGGCCGACAAGCGCTCTGGAGCGATCCTCACGTTGATCGGCCCCCCCGGGACCGGCAAGACGTCGATCGGCGAGTCGATCGCGCGTGCGATGGGCCGCGAGTTCATCCGCATGTCGCTCGGCGGCGTGCGCGACGAGGCCGAGATCCGCGGCCACCGCCGCACCTACATCGGCGCCCTGCCGGGCCGCCTGGTCCGCGCCCTGCGCGACGCCGGGACGATGAACCCCGTGATCCTGCTCGACGAGGTCGACAAGGTCGGCGCCGACTGGCGCGGCGACCCGAGCGCGGCCCTGCTCGAGGTCCTGGACCCGGCGCAGAACTCGACGTTCCGCGACCACTACCTCGACGTCGAGATCGACCTGAGCGAGGTCGTGTTCATCGCGACCGCCAACCAGGCCGAGACGATCCCCGGCCCGCTGCTGGACCGCATGGAGGTCATCCGCTTCGACGGCTACACCGTCGAGGAGAAGGTCGCCATCGGCCGCGACTACCTGTTCCCGCGCCAGCGGGAGCGCAACGGGCTGCTCGAAGACGAGGTCGTGCTCGGCGACGGCATCCTGCGGACGATCGTCAGCGAGTACACGCGCGAGGCCGGCGTTCGCCAGCTCGAGCGCGAGCTCGGGACGTTGCTGCGCAAGACCGCGACGAACATCGCCTCCGAGAAGACCCAGGCGCCGGTCACGGTCGACGTGATGCTGGTCCGCGACGCCCTCGGGCGCCAGAAGGTCTTCCAGGAGGCGGCGGCTCGCACCGCCGTTCCCGGTGTGGCAACCGGCCTGGCGGTCACCGGCACCGGCGGCGACGTGCTGTTCGTCGAGGCCAACAAGATGGACGGCAAGGGCACCGCGGGCCTCACGCTCACGGGCCAGCTCGGCGACGTCATGAAGGAGTCGGCGAAGATCGCCCTCACCTACGTGCGCGCGCACTCCGACGAGCTGGGCATCGCGCCCGGCACGTTCGAGGACACCGAGTTCCACGTCCACGTCCCCGCAGGCGCGATCCCGAAGGACGGCCCCAGCGCGGGCGTCACGATGACCACGGCGCTGGCGTCGCTGCTCAGCGGCCGCCCGGTCCGCCACACCGTCGGCATGACCGGCGAGGTGACGCTCCAGGGCCGCGTCCTGCCGATCGGCGGGCTCAAGCAGAAGGTGCTCGCCGCGCACGCCGCCGGCCTGACCGACGTGGTCCTGCCGGAGCGCAACCGAGCCGACCTGGACGACGTCCCGGACGACGTCCGCGAGGCCATGACCTTCCACCCGGTGATGACGGTGGGCGAGGTCCTCGAGGTCGCCCTCGAGCCGGCGCGCGACAACGTGCCTGCATGATCCCCTGACCACATGCCCGCGCCATAGGATTGGCGCGGGCATGGCGTCACCGCTTCCCTCCCGTGCGCCGCGCGACCCCGACCTCGCGGTCCTGGCGCTGGGCCTTGCCGTGCTCGCCGGGATCGTCGCGGTCGACTGGGCGCTGTCGAACACGGTCACGCTGACGCCGTGGGTCCTGATCGCCCCCATGTTCATCGCCACGCGCGGCAGCGAGCGCGAGACGGCCGTCATCGCCATCGTCGCGTTCGCCGTCGCGATCGCGCTCGGCGCGGTCAACGACACGTTCGGCGAGTCGATCCATTTCATGCACATGGCGCTCGTGCTCGCCGGCGGCACGCTTGCGGTCATCACCGCACGCATCCGCCGGCGCCTCGACAGCGAGCGCCTGCGCACGTCCCAGCTCCTGGACCGCGAGCGGACCGAGCGCGTGCGCCAGGAGTTCGCCTCGCGCGCGAGCGGGCTGCTCGAAGCGCCGGCAGACTCGACGACGATGCTCACCCAGGTCGCGGGCCTGGCCGTGCCGGACATGGCCGATCTCTGCATCGTCGACCTGCTCGAACCCGACGGGGCCATCAAGGGCGTGGCGGTCATCGGTGCCGATCCGTCGGATGCCGAGGCGCTGCGCGAGCACCGCTTGCGCTTTCCGCTGGACCCCGGCGGCGAGCATCCCGTCGCGATCGCGGCGCGCACCGGCCGGGCTGAGCTGCTCAGCGAGCTCCCGGAGGAGAACCTGCGCCGCTACGCCGCGAGCGAAGAGCACTTCGCGCTGATGCGCAAGCTCCACTACCGCTCGGCGGTGGTCGTGCCGCTCAGCGCGCGCGGGCGCACGCTGGGGGTGCTCTCGCTGTTGCGCTTCAGCGCCGACGTGCCCTACGACGAGCACGACTTCGCGGTCGCACGCGACCTCGCCCGCCGCGCGGCCCTGGCCGTCGACAACGCGCGCCTTTTCAGCGAGCTGCGGCGCACGGAGGGCCAGCTCGAGGCGATCCTCGCGAACCTTTCCGAGGCCGTCACCGTCCAGGACAGCTCCGGGGAGCTGGTCTACGCCAACCAGGCCGCGGCCGCCATCATGGGCAGCGACTCACCCGAGCAGCTCCTGGCGACGCCGGTCGCCGAGATCGCGGCGCGCTTCTGGCAGTTCGACGAGCAGGGCAACCCGTTCCCGCAGGACGCCTACCCCGGCCGGCTCGCATTGCGCGGCGAGCGGCCCCAGTCCGTCGTCATGCGCCAGGTCGATCGCGCCACCGGCGAGGAGCGCTGGGTCCGTCTGGCGGCCACGCCGATCGCCGCCGACAACGGGGGCGCCACGCTCTCGGTGACGGTGACCGAGGACATCACCGACGTCGTGCACATCGCCCGCAGGCAGCGCTTCCTGTCCTCCGCGTCGAAGTTGCTGACGTCCTCGCTCGACGTCGACGCGACGATCGAGAAGGTGGCGTGGACCGTCATCCCGGACTTCGCCGACTGGTGCGCGGTCCTGCTGCCCGACGACCAGGGAAGGCTGCGCCGGGTTGCCGTGGCGCACATGGGTGGCGGCGGGGCCGAGCGCTTCGAGGAGCTTGCGCTGGATCTCCTGGGGCGGACCGCGCCCGGAGAGTCCCAGCTGGAGACGGTCGCCGATGAGGGCGCGTCCGACGAGGAGGTCCTCTCTGCGGCGATCGTGCCGCTGGTCGCGCCCGGCGAGCGCGAGACCGGCGCGATCGTGCTCGTGAGCGAAGGCCGCGGGCGCCGCCTCGGCCCGGCCGACCTATCGCTGATGGAGGAGCTCGGCCGCCGCGCCGGCGTCGCCGTGGCCAACGCGCGCGTGCACGCCGCGCGCTCGCACATCGCCACCACGCTGCAGCGCAGCCTGCTCCCGCCGCGCCTGCCGGTCATCCCGGGGCTGGAGATCGCCGCACGGTTCCGCGCCGCCGGCGTGGCGGCCGAGGTCGGCGGCGACTTCTATGACCTCTTCCGGGCCGAGGACGGCTGGATGATCGTGATCGGCGACGTCACCGGCAAGGGCCCCGGCGCCGCGGCGATCACGTCGCTGGCGCGCTACACGATGCGCACAGCGGCGATGTACGAGCGCACACCTGAGAAGGTCCTTGAGCGCCTCAACGAGGTCCTGCTCTCCGACCCCGAGCGCCGCCAGCTCTGCACCGCGGTGATGTTGCACGTCGCGCCGGACGGCGATGCGGTGCGGCTGCGCGTCGCCTGCGCCGGACATCCCTCGCCGTACCTGCTGCGTCCGCGGCACGATCCCGAGCCCGCCGGCCCCCCCGGGACGCTGCTGGGCGCCTTCGAGGACGTCACCTGGGAGGCCGCGCAGGTCGATCTGCACAAGGGCGAGTCGATCGTGCTCTACACCGACGGCGTCACCGATACGCGCGGCGAGGTCGAGCGTTTCGGGCAGGAGCGCCTCGAGCAGCTGCTGGGCAGGTGCGCCAGCCTCGCGCCCGACGACGTCGCCAGCAGCATCGACGCCGCGTTGCTCGAGTTCGAGCAAGGCCCGCAGCGCGACGACGTGGCGCTGCTCGTGCTGCGCGCCACGGGCGATTCCCGCTCATAGCGGGATCGGCGCTTGCATCTCGTCCGGCGGACCATGTTCGATTCACCACAAGGATGAGGAACGGGCCTCCCGCCTCCATCTACGCGAGCACCGTCACGCGGCGCCAGATCCGCTCGCGCCGCCGTGCCCGCCGCAGCCGCCCCCCGCTCGTCCTGCTCGCGGGCTACACCGCCCTCGTGCCGCTGGCGGTCGCCGCCGCCGAGCGCGTGCTCGCCTGAGGCACGGGCACCTTCGCGCCGGCCGCCGCGACCGACCACAGCAGCGTCACCCAGGTCGTGCAGGCCAGGGCGACATGGACGAACACGATCTCGGCGGGCAGCTTGTTGTCCCACTGGATGTGCCCGACGAGGCCCTGGATCCCGAGCAACACGGTCGTCGCGGTCAGCGGCACGAACACCTTTCGCGGCCCACCGGTCATCTGCATGTACAGCCAGCTCGCCAGCGCGAGCACCCCCAGCGCGGCGGCGATGTGCCCGTGCGCATGCACGGCCCAGCGCAGCGTCTCGTCGCCCTTGAAGTCGAGCCGGTGCACGGGCTGGTTCTTCTGGCCGCCGGCGTGGGGGCCGGCCGCGGTCGCCACGGTGCCGGCGAACACGACCACGGCGCCGAGCGGCAGCAGCGTCCAGATCATCGCCCAGAGCGGGCGCGGCAGCCGGCTGGGCTCCTGCGGCTCGTCGGAGCGACAGCGCCAGACCAGGAGCACCGAGGCGATCAGCACGAGCATGCCGACGCCGAAGTGCGCCATCACGTAGCCGGGGGCGAGATCGTGCTTGACCGTCAGCGCGCCGAGGGCCGCCTCGGCGAACAGGAAGACGGGGAAGAACGCGGAGATCAGCGTGAGGTCGCGGCGCCGCGGGCGCCGGCGCAGCGAGGCGATCCAGACGAAGAGGCCGACGACGCTCACAAGCCCGCTGAGCACGCGATTGCCGTACTCGATGATCGAGTTCAGGTTGGCCGGCGGCAGCGCGCCGCCGTGGCATTTGGGCCAGTCCGGGCAGCCCAGCCCCGAGCGCGTCAGGCGCACGCCCGCGCCGGTCACGACCACGACCATCAGCAGGCCCAGCGTGAACCACGCGAGCTGCGTGAACCGCTGCGGCGAGATCGTGAAGCGCTCCTGCATGCCCCCTGCAGGATGACGGATCGGCGCCGGAAATCCGGCGCCGACCGGTCCTCACCTGTCCCCCAGGGAGTGCGACTAAGTGGTGCGCTGGCGTTCGTCTTGGCGGTCGAAGCGGCCGGAGGGATCCGGCGCCTCGCCGAGCGTCTCGTCGGCCCTGCCCTCTTCGTGCATGTGCGCCCGAGCCTCGTGCAGCTCGGCCTCGGCGCGGTCACGCTGGGCCTCGCGCTCGGCCAGGCGCGCGCGGTCCATGCGCTCCTCGGCGGCCTCCCGATGGCCTTCGGCGGCACGGCTGCGGGCCTGGATGAGCCGGCGCTCGGCTGCCCGGGCGCGCATCCGCGGCACGAGGACCGCGACGATGGCGATCACGACCAATACAGCGATGACGATTGCGATGACGGCTCCGGTGGACATCTCTTGCTCCTTTGGACGTTCTCCCCGCCCTCCGCGGTACCCGGGCAACCCTCGCTCCGAACATCGGTTCTATGGTTGCTGACGTGCGTCTGAGCGTCATCGTGCCTGCCACCGCGCCCGCGCCGACGCTCTCGCGCTGCCTCGCGGCCATCGAGGCCGCCGGCCCCGACGAGCTGTTCGTCGCCGACGAACCGGCCCGCGGCACGCCCGCGGCGGCGCGCAACCTGGCGGCCGACCGGGCCACCGGCGACGTGCTCGTGTTCGTCGATGCCGACGTCCTCGTCCACGCCGATGCGCTTGACCGGATCCGCGCGCGGCTGCGCGATCCCGCGCTCGACGCCGTCTTCGGCTCCTACGACGACTCGCCCGAGGCGCCGGGCCCGGTCTCCGGGTTTCGCAACCTGCTGCACCACCACGTCCACCACGAGGGCGCCGGGCCGGCGCAGAGCTTCTGGACCGGGCTGGGCGCGGTTCGCCGCCCGGCCTTCGACGCCGCCGGGCGCCTGGACCCCGCCCGGCGCTGGCTCGAGGACGTCGAGCTTGGCGCGCGGCTGGTCCAGGCGGGGGCGCGCATCGAGCTCGATCCGGCGATCCAGGGCACCCACCTCAAGCGCTACACGTTGGCGAGCATGCTCCACGTCGATACTGTCGAGCGCGCGATCCCGTGGGTCGACCTGATGCTCGACGGGCGCGCGCCGCACAGCGCCCTCAACGCCGGCGCCAAGCACCGGATCTCCGCCCTGCTCGCCCTGGGCGTCGTCGGGGCCGCGGCGCTCCGGCGCCCCGGGGTCTCGCTGCTCGCGCTGGGCGCGTTCGCGGCCATGAACGGGGATCTCTATGCCAAGGTCGCTCGCCGGCGCGGGCCGTTGGAGGCGGCGGCCGCGGTGCCGCTGCACGTGATGCACCACGTCAGCGCGACGGCAGCCGTCCCGGCCGGCGTGGCGTTGCACCTACGCCGGCGCTACAGCGCGGCGACGTAGTCGGTCGCGACGCGGTTCACGGGCCCGTCGTCGACCACGCGCCCGCCGCGCATCAGCACGGCGCGGTCGCACACGCGCTCCAGCAGGCCGTGGTCGTGGCCTGCCGCGACGACGATCCCGCCGCTTTCCTTCAGCGCATAGGCGCGCTCCTCGATGATCGCGCGGAACTCGTGATCGAGCGCCTCGTGGACCTCGTCGAGCAGCAGGATGTCCGGCGTCATGCAGTCGGCGACCGCAAAGCCGAGCCGGGCCCGCATGCCCTGCGACCAGGCCGAGACCGGGCGCTCGAACGCCGCACCGAGCCCGCTGATCTCGCGAATGCGCGGCATCGCCGCTGTGGCCTCCTTGCGCGTCATCCCCGCGAGGACCGACAGCATCAGCGCGTTCTCGGGGCCGGTGAGGCGACCGAGCAGGCCCGCGTCGATCGCCAGCAGCGATCCCACGCGCCCGCGCATGGCGAGCGTCCCGCGGTCGGCCGGCAGGACTCCCGCGAGGACGCGCAGCAGCGTCGTCTTGCCAGACCCCGAGCGCCCGACCAGCGCGACCGCCTCGCCCGGCGCGATCGTCAGGTTCACGCTCTCCAGGCCCCAGACCGTCTCGCCCTTGCGCACCAGCTTGGCCAGCGCGGGTGTCACGACCTTGCGCGCGCGATCGAGCTGAAAACGCACGCCGACGTCCTCGCAGCTGATGTGGGCGCGCATCGTTCAGAGAACCTTGGCGAAATGCGGGGCGTCGCGTCGCCAGACCGGATAGACGACAGCGATCAGCAGCACGCCGAAGACCGTCGGGTAGACCAGCTCCCACCACTGCGGCGCTTGGCCGTAGAGGAGCGCGTCGCGGAAGGACTCGAACAGCCCCGTGAGCGGGTTGAGGATCAGCAGGTCGTGCGTGTGGCCGTAGATGTGCGACAGCGAGATCAGGCCCGGTGCCACGAAGTACGTCGCACGGGCGGCGCTCATCACGAACGGCGAGATCTCCGGCATCCACAGGCCGATCACCGCGGCCGGGAACGCACAGGCGATCGAGAAGAACAGCGTCACGAGCACGATCACCGGCAGCATCAGCGCCCACGCGGTCGGCGCGACGCCGTAGGCAACCATCA
>JAWVFZ010000018.1:0-3178 GCA_033855555.1 Solirubrobacteraceae bacterium | reverse complement strand
GGGATGTAGGCGCCGCCGGCGGCGCTGGGGCCGAACAGCACGCACACCTGCGGGACGACGCCGCTGAGCTTGACCTCGGTGTGGAAGATCTTCCCGGCGCCGCGCCGGCCGGGGAACATCATCACCTGGTCGGTGATCCGCGCGCCCGCGGAGTCGACGAGGTAGATCATCGGGATCCGCAGCGCGAGCGCGCGCTCCTGGATGCGGATGATCTTCTCGACCGTCTTGGGCCCCCACGATCCGGCCTTGACCGTCGGGTCGTTGGCCATCACCGCGACGGGGCGGCCGGCGAGGGTGCCCAGGCCGGTGACGACCCCATCAGCGCCCAGGCCGTCCTGCTCCCAGTTGGCCAGCAGTGCCTCCTCGACGAACGAGCCGCCGTCGAGCAGCCGCGCGATCCGGTCGCGCACCGGCATCTTGCCCTGCTCGGCGGCCTTCTCGCGGTGGCGATCGGGGCCGCCGGAGTGGGCGCGATCCAGCGCCTCCTGCAGGTCTTTGCGGTCGCTCACGGGCGGTGCACCTCGGTCGGGTCCTCGCCGCCCATCGGCGTCGTGGGCGGGTCGGGCGGTACAACGGGGATCGGCGCGGGAGGCGGCGGCTCCGGGTGGCCCGCGTCGGGCGAAGGCGGCAGGGGACGGCTCGGGCGCAGGCCGATGACAAGCATCACGCCAGCCATGATGACGAGCAGGATCGGCCAGCCGATCAGCGAGGCGCCGCCCTCGGGCGGCCCGGCGATGGCGACGAACAGGGCGAGCACGGCAACGCCGAGGTAGGCCGGGCCGGGCTCGCGGTCCACCGCCGAGTAGGCGATCAGGCCGAAGGCGCAGGCCAGCAGGAACAGCTCCCAGCCGGTCCCGGCACCGTGGCGCACGGGGCCGCCCCCGAGCACCGCGCCGAACCCGCTGAACACCAGGTCGATTGCGAACGTGATGCCGAGCACAACGGCGGCCAGTCCGGCGGCGTTGACCATCTGCACCGCGTGGCGCGGCCGCGCGCCGCGCTGGCCGAGCGACGCGATCGCGACGCCGAGCACGAGCAGGACGAGGATCCAGCGGAACGTCGACGGGCCATGCGGCGAGAAGACCCACGCGACGAACGCCTCCACGACGAAGCCGAAGCTGACGGCGCCCAGCAGCGTCATCACAGCCGAGTTGCGGCGCGTGGCGAACCAGGCGCACAGGGCCACCAGCAGGGCCCCGATCCAGACGATCGTCCCCGGGGCGTTCGGGGGGTCGTCGGCGCCGAGCACGTCGGCGAGGTTGGTCAGCGCCGCGAGGGCCGCGAAGAACGTCGCCACGAACAGGACCGACTGGTAGGCGCGCGGGCGCTCGCCCTCGACAGGTGACTGGACCGCGAGCGCGCCGACGAACAGCGCGGCGAGCGCGGCGAGGAACAGCCGGATGCCCGCACCCCACGTGTGCGCGAAGCGCGTCTCGAGGACGTACACCGCGGTGGTGAGCACGACCGCGCCCGCGGCGACCGTGTCGCCCCGGTGGGGCTCCGGCCGCAAGGCGTCGAGCGTGCCCGCCATCGCCGTCAGATCCCGGCGTTCGGCACGGGCGCTTCGCCGGAGTAGTCGTAGAAGCCCATCCCGCTCTTGCGCCCGTACCACCCGGCGCTGAGCATCTTGCGAAGCGTGGGCGGCCGCGCGAAGCGCCGCTCGCGGAATTCGTCGAAGAGCACGTCGCAGATCGCGCCCATCGTGTCGAGGCCGACGAAGTCCGCCAGCGTCAGCGGTCCCATCGGGTGCCCGGCGCCGGCCTTCATCGCGGCGTCGATCTCGTCGACCGAGCCGACGCCCTCCTCGTAGGCGCGGATCGCGTCGAGCATGTACGGCACGAGCAGGCGGTTGACGATGAAGCCCGCCTTGTCCTTGGTCGGGATCGCGAGCTTGCCCTGCGACTCGGCGAACGCGTGCGCTGACTGGAAGGCTTCGTCGCTCGTCGTCACGGCGCGGATGACCTCGACGAGCTTCATGACCTGCGCCGGGTTGAAGTAGTGCAGGCCGACGAACTGCTGCGGGCGCGATGTCGCCGCGGCTTGGTCGATGACGGCCAGCGAGGAGGTGTTCGTGGCAAAGACGGCGTCGGGCTTGACGACCGCGTCGACCGCCTTCCACATCTCAAGCTTGCGCGGCAGGTCCTCGGTGATCGCCTCGATCACGAGGTCGCAGTCGGCAAGGTCGGCGTAGTCGGTCGTGCCCTGGATGCGCCCGCGCACCGCGTCGGCGTCCTCCTGGCTGGACTTGCCCTTCTCGACCGCCTTGGCGAGCTGCTTCTCGATCTTGCCGAGGCCCTTCTGGAGCGTCGCGTCGTCGACCTCGCGCAGCACCACGTCGTACCCCGCCGCAGCGGTCACCTGCGCGATGCCATGTCCCATGAGCCCGGCGCCCAGGACGCCGACCTTCTTGATCTCCACGTTCGTGCCCTTCCGTCCAGGTTGACGGGCGGGAGCCTAGTCGGCGTCAGGGGCCGACGGTCACGTCACCGGTGCGCGGGATCGTGCGCCACGAGGCGCGCACGCCGACGAGTGCGCTGATCGTCGACTCGATGATCACGAGATACATGAGCTGGCGATAGACGAACTGCTGCAACGGCAGCGCCCACAGCACGGTCGGACGCTCCCGATCGAGGTGGAAGGCATACAGGGCCACCGCGATTTGCAGGGCGTTGAAGGCCAGCCAGGACAGGATCACGGGCAGCGGGTCTGCGAAGACGAGCCCGTAGAGCGCGAACAGGTCGATGAGCGGCGCGGCCACCGGGACGAAGATCTGGAAGAAGAAGATGTAGGGCAGTGCGAGGCGCCCGATCCGGCGCTCGCGCGGGTCGCGTGTCAGGACGGCGCCGCGGTGCTTCCAGACCGCCTGCATCGTGCCGAACGACCAGCGGTAGCGCTGGCGCCAGAGCCCGCCGAGGGTCGACGGCGCCTCGGTCCACGCCCGCGCGTCCTCTGCGTAGACGACGCGCCGCCCGGTGCGGCCGATGGCGAGCGTGAGGTCGGTGTCCTCGGCCAGCGTCGTGCCGGGCACACCGCCGACCTCCTCGAGCGCCTCGCGACGGAACGCGCCGATCGCGCCCGGCACCGTCGGCGTGCACTGCAGCACCTCGTACATGCGCCGGTCGAGGTTGAACCCGGTCACGTACTCGATGTGCTGCCAGCGCCCCAGCAGGCCCGTGCG
>JAWVFZ010000017.1:0-3956 GCA_033855555.1 Solirubrobacteraceae bacterium | reverse complement strand
CCCGAGCCGCGCGGCTGGACGTCGTGGGTCACCACGACCGACCACAAGCGCATCGGGATCATGTACCTGGTCCTCACCTTCGTCTTCTTCATCCTGGGCGGGGTCGAGGCGCTGATGATGCGCCTGCAGCTGGCGCAGGCCGACAACACCCTGCTGACGCCGCAGACCTACAACGAGCTGTTCACGCTGCACGGCTCGACGATGGTCTTCCTGTTCATCGTCCCGTTCTGGGCCGGCGTCGCGAACTACTTCGTGCCGCTCATGATCGGGGCACGGGACATGGCGTTCCCGAAGCTCAACGCGCTCTCGTTCTGGATCCTCCTGGGCGGAGGCATCGTCTTCTACAGCTCGCTGTTCTTCTCGCCGCCGGAGTGCGGATGGACGTGCTACGCGCCGCTGAACGAGTCGCAATACCTGCCGTCGCACGGCGTGGACGCATGGATCTTCCTGATCCACCTCACCGGCATCAGCTCGCTCCTGGGCGCGATCAACCTCTACGCCACGATCGCCAACATGCGCGCGCCGGGCATGGGCTGGGGCCGGCTACCGCTCTTCGTGTGGTCGATCCTCACCTATTCGGTGCTGCTGATCCTGGCGCTGCCCGTGATCGCGGGCGCGGTGACGATGCTGCTGACCGACCGCCATTTCGGCACCCACTTCTTCGACACCGCCAACGGCGGCTCCGCGCTGCTGTGGCAGCACCTGTTCTGGTTCTTCGGCCACCCCGAGGTCTACATCATCGTGCTGCCGGGATTCGGCGTGATCTCCGAGGTCCTGCCGGTCTTCTCGCGCAAGCCGATCTTCGGCTACAAGGCGATCGCGGCGGCGACCGTCGTCATCGCCTTCCTCGGCTTGCTCGTGTGGGCGCACCACATGTTCGCAACGCCGAGCCCGACGATCGTGCTGATCTTCTTCATGCTCGGGTCCTTCCTGATCGCGGTGCCGACCGGCGTCAAGATCTTCAACTGGATAGCGACGCTGTGGCGCGGCGCGGTCGAGTTCAAGACGCCGCTGCTCTTCGCGGCGGGCTTCCTGGGAACGTTCCTCATCGGCGGTATCACCGGAATCTTCCTGGCGATCTTCCCGATCGACTGGCAGCTGACCGACACCTACTTCGTCGTCGCCCATCTGCACTACGTCTTCGTCGGCGGTGCGGTGTTCGCCGCGTTCGCCGGGATCTACTACTGGTTCCCGAAGATCACCGGGCGGATGCTGAGCGAGGGCCTCGGCAAGCTCAGCTTCTGGCTGATCCTCGTGGGCTTCCACGTGACCTTCCTCATCCAGCACTCGATCGGGCTGGACGGCATGCCGCGTCGCGTCTACACCTATCCGAACGTCGGCCACCTCGAGCTCTACAACCTGATCTCCACGGTCGGCTCGTTCATCCTCGGTGTGGGCGTGCTCGTCACGGTGGTCAACGTCGTGCGGTCGGTGAAGGTCGGCACCATCGCGGGTCCCGACCCGTGGAAGGCGAACACGCTCGAGTGGTTCACCCAGTCGCCGCCGCCGGTCAACAACTTCGACGTCATCCCGCGCGTCCGCTCCGTCGAGCCGATGAAGGACATCCGCCGCCAGGTGGCGCGCGAGGCCGGCCTCGGTGAGGCTGCGCCGGCGCCCGTCGCGGAATCGGCCGTGCGGGCGTGAGCGCCCAGGCCGGATCCGTCGCGGCAACACGGGGTGCGCGGGCCGGATCGCCGGCGCGTCAGGCGCTCGCCGACTATGTCGCACTGACCAAGCCCAAGGTCCAGTCGCTGCTCCTGCTGACGACGGTCACGACGATGTTCGTCGCCGGCTCGCCGTCGCTGAGCCTCGTGCTCCTGACCTGCGTCGGCGGCTATCTGAGCGCCGGCGGCGCCGGCGCCGTCAACCACTGGTTCGACCGGGACATCGACGCACAGATGGCGCGCACGGCCAACCGGCCGGTTCCAAGCGGCCGCGTCGCGCCCCACGCGGCGCTGGCGTTCGGCGTTGCGCTGGCGGCCCTGGCCTTCGCCGAGCTTACGATCTTCGTGAACCTGACGGCGGCGCTGCTGAGCTTCAGCGGCTTCCTCGGCTACGTCCTCGTCTACACGGTCTGGCTCAAGCGCCGCACCTCGCAGAACATCGTCATCGGCGGCGCCGCCGGCGCGATCCCGCCGCTCGTCGGCTGGGCGGCGGTGCGCGGCACGGTCGGCGGCACGGCGATCCTGCTGTTCGCGATCGTCTTCTTCTGGACCCCGCCGCATTTCTGGGCACTCAGCCTGCTGATGAAGGAGGAGTACGCGAAGGTCGGCGTGCCGATGCTTCCAGTCGTGCGCGGCGAGACCGAGACGCGCCGCCAGATCCTGCTCTACAGCGTCCTGCTCTACGCGGTCACGCAGCTGCCGTTCTGCGCCGGCGGCTTCGGGACGATCTACCTCGTCGCGTCGCTCGTCCTCGGGGGCGCCTTCATCGGCGGCGCGGTCCAGCTCCAGCGGCGCGCCGATCGCCGCAGCGCCCTGAAGCTCTACCTGTTCAGCCTGGCCTACCTCGCGCTGCTCTTCTGCGCGATGGTGGTCGACGCCAAAGTGATGTAGAAAGCGAACCTGTGGACCGTTACCTCGCCCGCAAGAACATCCGCTCCGGCCTCCTCGTGGCCGGGCTGTGCTTCTTCATGTTCGGCATGACGTTCGTCGCCGCGGCGATCTACATCTCATGAGCCCGCTGGATCCCCAGCTGCCGCCGGTCGGCGAGGAGGTTCACCTCCCCGGTTCCAGCGTGCAGCCGTTCCTGCTGGCGATCGGCATCACGGTGGCGATCGTCGGCATCACGTTCAACGTCGCCGTCATGATCGGCGGCATCGTGCTCTCGGTCGTGGTGATCGCCGCGTGGATCCGCGGCGCACGGCGCGAGTTCGGCGAGCTCCCCGCCGAGCACTAGATCCGTCTGGCGCCCCCTACGGCGTCAGCTGGCCAGCGGGGCGGACTCGGGGACGTCGCAGATCGCGCCGTCGTCGGTCCAGCAGCGCACGACGTCGCGCACCGAGAGGACGCCGGCGATGTCGCCGCCCTCGGTCACGACGAGGTGACGGAATCCGCCGCGCACCATCGCAACGGCCGCCTCCTCCAGCGACCAGTCCGGCGCCGCGAAGACCAGGCTCGACGTGAGGTGGTTGGCGACCGGCTCGGTGTCCGGATCCTGTCCTGCTCCCATGGACTCCATGAGGTCGCGCTCGGTGAAAATTCCGATGCCAGGCGAGTCCGGGTCGATGACGACCGCGGCTCCGACGTTGCGCTCGGACATCAGGCGCGCGGCGTCGCGCAGCGTGTGCTGTGGTCCGATTGTGAGGACCACGGTGCTCATCCCATCACGTACCTGCATGACAACCTCACTCCACGTCTCGCTTGCAACTTTTGCCGCAATGTCAACCCTATCAACCACACAGGGCCGGGATCATCCCCCGAGCGCCGATGCGCCAGCTTGGGAAGCTGTCGTAGGTACGGCGCATCCTCTGTGGGGTTAGCGGACGTAGACACGATCAATGCCACACCAGCGAACGAGCACCATCAGGCACCGGACGAGCCTCTTCGAGGAGGCAGTCGCGATCGTGGCCGACGAGTTCGACCGCGACCTCGCGCTGGACGAGATCGCACGCCGTGTCGCGTCCTCGCGCCGACAGCTGCAGCGCTCCTATTCGGAGATCGGGCGAACGACGTTCCGTTCCCATCTGACAGCGGTCCGGATGGATGCCGCTGCCGGGCTGCTCGCGGCCGGATCGCTCACCGTCCGCGAGGTCGCCCAGCGCGTCGGCTATCGCCAGCCGGCGCAGTTCGCGAAGGCATTCCGCCGGCATCACGGCCTCTCCCCGTCGTCCTACCGGGCGCGCCGCCGCTTGGCTCCGAGCGGCCATCAGCACGTGTCCGCCGCCGCCTAGCGGCGGGGGCTGTTTCGAGGCTACGTCACCGGGCGCACAGGCGCTCCGCGGCTGTGTGACGTCC
>JAWVFZ010000016.1:0-8175 GCA_033855555.1 Solirubrobacteraceae bacterium | reverse complement strand
CTCGCCGGCCAGTTTGGACAGGAGGTCGTCGGCGGGCTCGGCGAGCTTTTCCGCGACGACCCCCTCGAGGTACTCGGTCAGCTCGTCCTGGGCCGCGATCGCCCGCTCGGCCGTCTCGTCGCGACTGTCGAGGACCCGGGCGCGGCGCTGGAAGAAGTCGTGATCGGCGTAGGGGACGCCGAGCAGGTCGCAGATGACCAGCGACGGCACGGGTAGCGCGAACGCCTGGACCAAGTCGACCGGCCGGGGGCCGGCCAGCAGCGCGTCGATTCGCTCGTCGACGATCCGCTGGATCGACGGGCGCAGCGCCTCGACGCGCCGGATCGCGAACGTCCCTGTCACCATCCGCCGCAGCCGGGCATGGTCGGGATCGTCCATGGTGATGAACGAGGACCGCCGCGCCTGACGGGCCTGTGAGCCCACGCTGATATGGGGATATCCCGCGCGCCGGGCGTCGGCGCTGACGCGCCGATCGGCGAGGATCGCACGCACATCCGCGTGACGCGTGATCAGCCACGGCGTGCTGCCGTCCCACAACCGGATCCGCGAGACCGGGGCCAGCGTGCGCAGTGCCCGCGGCGGGTCGAACGGGCATCCGGACGCTCTCGCCATCGGGTACTCCGGAATGGTCGATGCTGGGATGGTGGCCATGGTGTGTCTTCCGTTTGAGTTGCATCACAAACCTATATAAGCCGGTTATGGAAATTGCTGGACGACGGAACAGTTGATGTGCGACCTTGGCCCTTGCGACCGATATATCGTCCATCAATATAGAGTGACGATATGACCTCGAACAGCGGTCATCGATCGGGGCGCTCAGAGCGGATCGCCTACGTCTCGAGCCAGCTGCTGACGCGCGTCTCCTTGCTCACCCGCCTGCTCGCCAGCCAGCTCGGCGGCGAGCTGTCGCGCACCGAGCTGGGTCTGCTGAACACGCTGAACGGCGGGCCGCGGCGGATCACGGAGCTGGCCGAGCTCGAGCGGCTCAAGCAGCCCACGATGACGGTGGTGGTCCAGCGCCTCGAGCAGCAGGGTCTCGTCAGCCGCGAGCGGCACGCGGACGATGGGCGAGTGGTCCTGGTCGACCTGACCGAGGCCGGCAGGGTCGCGCTCGAGGACTACCGAGCCGACGCACGCGAGGCACTCAGCGCCTACCTGGCCGAGATGCCCGACGAACAGGTCGAGGAGCTCGCCGCCGCGACCGAGACGCTGGCGCACCTGGTCACCGTGCTTCAGCGCGGGACGATCAGGTGAGTGCGTCAGGCGGCGTAGCGGTCGTCGGCGCGTCAGGGGCGGGGCGTTTGCGACAAAGGTCCCATTGCTCTTCGGACCGGCTGATTGGAATGGTGATCGTGCTTGCCCTTCGACCTGAAAGGAACCCCATGCGCAAGCGCATCCCGACCTTCCTGATCGCCGCTCTAGGCCTCGCCGCCTTCGGCGGCACGGCGGGCGTCGCCACCGCCAAGCACGGCGCCGACGACCCCGCCGGCCACGTGCGTCACGACCGCGGCGCCGACGACCCCGCGGGTCACGTCCGCCATTCCTCGCATCGACGTGGGCACCACGCGCGGCACGGTGCCGACGACGGCCCGAACCACACCTAGCCCCCGCCACGCTCCACCCGACGCGGCTGCCCTCCCGGGCGGCCGCGTCGCGCGTTGCACAGGGCCCTGCATCGCCTAACCATCTCTGTACCGCGGTATCGGACAAACGTCCAAGAAGCGCATCGAGAAGTGCACTTCGCGCCTGAGCCTCCGATGACCAGGAGCAGAGCCGGCCACGCGAGAGCGGCGCGGCCGGTCACCCCCCAGTCCGACTCCTCTCCTTCTCGATGCCCAGACTCCGCATCGCGATTGCCGCTGCCGGCATCGTTGCCGCCACGGCCGTCGCGACCCCAGCCCACGCCGCCGATTGTGCGAACGCCGGCCTGATGCCGACGGCCTCCAACTCGGTCCAGATCCGGCAGGCGACACTGTGCCTGCTGAACGCCGAGCGCAGCGCCCACGGCCTCCGCGACCTGCGCGCCAACCCGCGCCTGCGCCGCGCCGCGACGAGCTACGCACACCAGATGGCGAGCCGCGACTTCTTCTCCCACACGAGCCCGTCCGGCTCGACACCGCTCTCGCGCATCACGTCCACGCGGTACCTCAGCGGCGCTCGGAGCTGGGCCATCGGCGAGAACCTCGCCTGGGGCACCGGCTCGTACGCCACCCCGGACGGCACCGTGCGCGCGTGGATGAACTCTGCCGGCCACCGCGCCAACATCCTCAGCCCGACCTTCCGCGAGATCGGGATCGGCGTCGCCCACGGCGCCCCCGTCAACGTGGCCGCAGCCGCCAGCGGCGCGACCTACGCGACGGACTTCGGCTCGCGCGGCTAACGTCCGCCGCCGAATGGCGGACGTCCAGCCCCTCGAGGCGCTCCACTACGACCAGGCGGTCGCCGGCCCGCTCCAGCAGCTCGTCGCGCCGCCCTACGACGTGATCGACCCCGAGCAGCGCGCGCAGCTCGCCGCGCGCTCGCCCCACAACGTCGTGCGCGTCGACCTCCCCGAGGGCGACGACCCGTACGCGACCGCCGCGGAGATCTTCCGTGGCTGGCAGGACGAGCATGCGGTCGTCCGCGACGACACGCCGGCGTTCTGGGCCGTCGTGCAGGACTACACCGGTCCCGACGGGCGTCGCCTGACGCGCCGCGGCATCTTCGCGCGCGTCCGCGTCACCGAGTACGGCCCCGGCAAGATCCGCCCGCACGAGCGCACCCATCCGGGCCCGAAGGAGGACCGGCTCAACCTCACGCGCGCGACCCAGGCGAACCTCAGCCCGATCTTCAGCCTCTACGACGATCCGGACCAGCAGGCGTGGGCCGCGCTGGAGCCGTTCACCCGCAACGATCCCTGGGGCGAGGCGACCGACGACGACGGCACCGTCAACCGGCTCTGGCGCATCGACGACGCCGCCGCGATCGAGACCGTTCGCGGCGCGCTCGCCCCCACCGAGCTGCTGATCGCCGACGGCCACCATCGCTATGAGACCGCGCGCGTCTACGCCGACGAGATCGGAGGCGAGGGCGACCACCGCTACGTGCTCATGTGCCTCGTCGCCCTCCAGGACGAAGGCCTCACCGTCTTCCCCACCCACCGCCTGCTCACCGACGTCAAGGACTCCGAGAAGCAGATGCGCCTCGGCGCCAGGCTCCGCGAGCTCTTCGACATCGAGCCGATCGAGCAGTCCGAGCTGCGCCCGCCCGACGGCTCCGGGCCGCTCCAGATGGGCTACATCGACGCCTTCCACAAGCAGGCCTACAGGCTCACGCTCTCCGACCAGTCGATCGCCGACGAGGCCCTCAGAGACTTCCCCGAGCCCTACCGCCACCTGGACACCGCGATCCTCGAGGCGCTCGTGATCAAGGGCCCGGCCGGCCTCACCGACGACGACATCGACCACAAGCACGGCTTGGACTACTCGCGCACCGACGAGGAGGCGCTGGAGATGGTCCTCGACGGCCGCGCCGATTGCGCCTTCTTCCTGCGCTCCAGCCCGGTCCAGCAGGTCCGCGACATCGCCGCCGCCGGGGTCAACATGCCGCCCAAATCGACCTACTTCTTCCCGAAGGTGCCTACAGGTCTGCTGTTCAACCCTTTGGGATAGCGGGTGCCGAGCCCCTCATGTGAGGAAGGCGAGGAGGGACCCGCTGAGGTTTAGACTCGAAGTCATGAAGGCCACAGCCACCCGTACAGGGACGTACACGCACACAGTTCAGGTCCGCCAGCACCAGCTGACGGTCGACGAGCCCCAGGACGAGGGCGGCGACGACACCGCTCCCAGCCCCCAGGAGATCCTCGCCGCGAGCCTCGCGTCGTGTACCGCGGTCACCATGGAGATGTACGCCAAGCGCAAGGGCTGGGACATCGGGGGCGTGGAGGTCGAGGCCGAGTACACGCCCGCCGAGCGCGGTTGCCCGACCCGCTTCGAGCTGACCATCCGCCTCCCGGCCGGCCTCTCCGACGAACAGGTGGAGCGGCTGCGCGTCATCGCCGCCAAGTGCCCCGTGCACCGGACGCTCGACGGCGAGGTCATGTTCGATGAGCGTGTTGAGCGCGTCGAACTCACCCCGAACTAGGAAGTCCTGGACGGCGGAGCTGCGCCGGGTCCTCCTGGACCCCGCCGACGCCGCCGGACTCGACGTGCACGGCCGCATCGACGCCGCCGTGCTCGTGCCCCTGTTCGTCGTCGACGGCGCGCTGCATGCCGTCTTCACCCGCCGCCGCGACGACATGCGCCGCCACCCCGGCGAGATCTCGTTTCCCGGCGGCCGCCAGGACGACGACGAGACCGACCTTCGCATCACGGCGCTGCGCGAGGCCGAGGAGGAGATCGGGCTGCCGCAGGGTGCCGTCGAGCTGATCGGCGCGCTGCAGCCCACGCCCACGATCGCGACCAACTACGCCGTGTATCCGTTCGTCGGGATGATCGAGCCGGGCCACGACTGGACGCCGTCGGCCGGCGAGGTGTCCGAGATCCTCGAGCTGTCGCTGGACGACCTGCGCTCCGGCTACGCGCGCCAGCGGATGCTGCGGCGCGGCATCCCCTTCCGCACGGACGTCTACGTGGTCGGCGACAACCTCATCTGGGGCGCGACCGCGCGCATGCTGACCGACCTGCTCGAGCGCCTCGACGCGCTCAGCTCAGACGAGCCTGCTTGAGCGCGCGGCGCAGCTGCGCGCCGTCGCCTGCGAGCCGCTTCGATGCGATCGCCATCCAGCGCACGCGCCCGCCGCGCACACGGTACACGGCACGTGCGCCGGCCCCGGCGCTCTCCACGTGGAGCCCTTCGCCGCCGGCCCGCGAGCCCTTGGCGAGCCCGTGCCAGCGGTGGCGCTGCGAGGTGCTCGTGATGAGCTCCGCCAGGCCCTTGCGGCCGAAGACGACGCGCACCTTCGCGGCGCGGGCCGACTGCTTGCCGGCGCAGTAGGTGAAGGTCCGCCCCACGCGCGTCAGCGGCTGGCCGGCGCTGCGCAGCTCGTCCTCCGCGCTGACGCCGAGCGCGACCGAACCGAGCCCGTCGGAGCGGAAGCGAAGGGCGTGATCGCGGCAGCGGTAGCGCGGAGCGATGCCGATCGCGCGCTCCCACATCTCGAGATAGGCCTCGGAGCCGTGCGAGAGGTCGTTGACGATCGCGTCGCCCGCGATGTTGCGCAGGTCCTGGATCCAGTCGGGGTACAGGCCGTAGTGCGCGACGCCGACGTCATTGATGTCGAACACGCGCGTCCCGGTGCGCTGGCGCTCGAACGTGACGCGCCCGTCGAAGGACTTGAACGGGTAGGTCACCGGGTTGTCGCCCTTGCGCGGCGGGCCCTGCGCGCCGAAGCCGTTCATGTCGGCGCCCCAGCCGATCGACCGTAGGAAGCGCGGGTCCTGGATCGCGCGCAGGCGCTTCCAGGCCTCCGCGAAGGTCGTCGACGCGCCGGCGTAGGGCGTGACGACGCCGCCGAGCTTCAGGATCCGCGGGTAGGCATCGGTCGTGCTCCAGCTGTGGCTTGACACCACGCCCGAGTAGCGCGCCGCCTCGACGATCGACAGCAGCTGCTTGCGCGAGATCACGTCGAGGTGGTCGGGGTCGACGATCATCCGCTTGTCGATCATGCGGCGCACCAGGTGGTCGCCGAGCGCCGTGAGGCCCCGGGAATTGCAGTGCGGCGGCGCCGGGTAGGCAGGCAGCGTCCCGCCGGGCAGCAGCTTCTCCAGGAGCGCTCCGACCAGAACGTCGCGGGCGGTCCCGGGCAGCGTCAGCTGCTCGTGGTCTGACTCCTCCTCAGGGCCCGTGCAGGTGTGCATGTCCCAGAACTTGCCGGTCTCGGTGAAGTTGCCGGTGTTGACGACGATCCCGGTCGTTCCGTTGTCGCCCGCGACGCCGGCGAAGCCGTTGTCGAACTTGTTGATGAGCTCCATGTCGCGCACGCCGAGGTCGCTGTAGACCGCGTCGAGGCGCTTGTCGACGTCGGCATCCGTGCAGTCGCTGACGCCGTTGTGCAGCCCGCAGTCGAACAGGCTGGAGACTTCGATGCCGGGGACGACGGCGAGCTTGCCGGCGTTGATCACGCGGCGCGCCTGGAACGGGTCGGCCACGATCCGGAACCAGCCCTTGCCGGGGCCCCCCTCCTGAGCGTCGATGTAGCGCTCGAGCAGGCGCAGGTCCTTGGCCTGCAGGCGCACGCTGTCCATCTCGTTGCAGCTGTTGCGCCGGTGCGGATACAGCGAGCACAGCGCGTGGTTCTCCACGAACAGGTTCACGAAGATGCGCTCGCCGCCGAGCCACGCGCGCTCCAGCCAGCGGTAGTAGCTCTGCTCGTGGGCCAGCGTGTTGTAGCGCGGCCATTCGTTGAACGTGGGCCAGCCGACGGGATCCTTGGCCGGCCTGGCGGGATCGCTCATGAGAAAGCCCTCGATCACCGGGCTCGCGGGCTCGTCACGCGGGCAGCCGGCCAGCGCGACGGTGACGCCGTAGGGCGACCACGGGCGCCCGCAGTGCAGGTCGCCGCCGAGGAACTCGAAGCCCATCATGTGCATGTGGGCGTCGATGAAGCCGTGCGTCTCGGCGAACGGCGAGGCGCCCTTGCCCGGCGTGCCGGTGGCGTTCAGCTCGGCCTCCGGGAAGATCGCGCAGCCCTGCGCTGCGACGAACGTGAAATGCGCTGCGTCACCCGCCGACGCCGGGTCGGCCAGGACGAGCTTGCCGCCTGCGCCCGTCGCCACCACGCGGGCGGCCGACGCGGGCGTGAGCGTGTAGACGTTCGGCGTGGCGTCCTGCGTCGCGAAGTCCGCGGCCGGGCCCGGCGTGGTTATCGTCGAGACGGCGCCCTCGCCGTCGGCCGCGAGGAAGTCGCCGGCCTTGCCGTACAGCATGTAGCGCCCGAGATCGGTCGCCTGCATGCGAAACGGCTCGGCGCCCGCGACGTCGTTCGCCGTCGCCGCGTAGCCGCCGGCCCCGTCCTTCGCCACGAACTGGCCGGACGCCGCGCGCAGCGCGAAGCAGCCGTGGACCAGCGCGTACTTCGGATCGTCCCCGCCCCCGGCGACCGCGGCTGCCGGTGACCCGACCAGCATCGCGGCGGCGGCCAGCGCCATCGCACCTCTCCCCATGCGGGGGCATTGAACCAGGACCCGGCGCATTGTGCGCCGGGCCCCGAGCTGTGCCTAGGCGACGTCCTTCTCGACGGGCACGTTGACAAGGTTGCCCCACTCGGTCCACGAGCCGTCGTAGTTCTTCACGTCGTCCTCGCCGAGCAGCTCGTGCAGCACGAACCACGTGTGCGCGGAGCGCTCGCCGATGCGGCAGTAGGCGATGATCGGCGAGCCGTTGGTGATGACGCCCTTGGACGTGTAGAGCTCGCGCAGCTCGTCGGCGGACTTGAAGGTCCCGTCCTCGCGGACTGCCTGGGCCCACGGGACCGACGCCGCGCCGGGGATGTGGCCACCGCGCTGGGCGCCCTCCTGCTCATAGCCGGCCATCGCGATCAGCTCGCCGCTGTACTCCTGGGGCGAGCGAACGTCGACGAGGTTGATGTCCTTGTCGAGCGAGCCGAGGACCTCGTCGCGCAGGGCGCGGATCGCATCGTCGCCGGGCGTGGCGATGAACGTCTGCCCCTCGAAGCTCGGCAGGTCGGTCGTGGTCGCGCGGCCCTCGGAGATCCACTTCTCGCGGGGGCCGTTCAGGAGCTTGACGTCGTTGTGGCCGTAGTACTTCAGGTACCAGTAGGTGTAGGCCGCGAACCAGTTGTTGCGGTCGCCGTAGAGCACGATCAGATGCTCGTCGGAGATCCCCCGCGAGCCGAAGAGCTCGCCGAAGGCATCCGGGCCGAGGAAGTCGCGCTTGACCTGGTCCTGCAGGTCCTTCTTCCAGTCGAAGCCGATCGCGCCGGGGATGTGCGCCTCGGTGTAGAGGGCCGGATTCTCGTCGACCTCGACGATGCGGATGTTCTCGTCGCCGAGGTGCTCCTCGAGCCACTCGTTCTCGACGAGCACGTCCTTCGCGTAGTCCGCCATTGCGGCCTCCTGAAATTCCTACCGGTTTTAGGGTCTTTCGAGCGAGCTTACACGGCATCCGCAAAGTGCGAGAAGGGCGCCAGCGATGCCGGTCAGCTTGCCCACTCCGTCCACGCCAAAGACCACAATC
>JAWVFZ010000015.1:0-18384 GCA_033855555.1 Solirubrobacteraceae bacterium | reverse complement strand
GTCAGGCGCTTCTTGGTGAAGGTGAACGTGTACTGCACGTACACGTTGCGAGCCTGGAAGCTGTGGCTCATCAGCATCGTCTGCATCCGCCAGCGGTCGCCGGCCTCGACCTCGTAGCCGTAGCCGGCCGGCAGCAGCAGCTGCTCGCGCTCCTCGCCCGTGCCGTAGAACGGCTCGCCCTTGCGGCCCTTGCAGGACCCGCCCGGTTCCTCGTTGGGCCGGCCGTCGTTGAGGAAGACGATGTGGTGCAGCATCACCTTGCGGATGCTGACCCGCTGGCCGTTGGCGTAGTGCAGCGTGGCGTTCATCCGTGTGATGAAGCCGTTCATCTGCGGGGCGTGCACGCGCAGCTTGGGCAGCTTCGTCTCGAAGCCGCCCATGTGGAACGGTCCGGCCCGATAGGTGATCGTCTTGGCGGAGGCTGTTCCCGGCGCGAGGGCCATCGTGGCCGTGCCGAGTATGAGCAGAAAAAGAGTGCGCTTCATGCGGGTCGAGGCATCCTAGGGCGGGGGAGGGACGGTTCCGGGCAAGTGCCCAAACGGAGCGTGGGGGGCCGAAGTTACGTTCGGTTCAGCGCCCGGCCGTTCCTGCAACCAGGGTCGCCAGCCGCTCGCCCGCCTCGGCGACGTCCGCGTCGGGCGCCGCGAGTGATAGCCGCGCCCAGCCCGCCCCGCGCGCCCCGAAGCCCTCGCCGGGCGCGACGCCGACGCGTGCCTCCTCGATCAGGCGCTCGGGCGTGATCCCCTCGGGCAGTCGCCACCATGCGTAGAACGAGCCTTCCGGAAGATCGATCGCAGCTCCCGCGGCGCGCAGTCGCCCAACGAGCCGCTCGCGGCGAAGGCGGTAGACCTCACGGCGTGCCGCGACGTCGGCCTGGTCGGAGCGCAGCGCGGCCGCCAGCCCGCGCTGCACCGCGGTGAAGACGCCGGCGGCGGTGTGGTCGAGCAGCGTCTGGATGCGCGCCACGAGCTCGGCGTTCCCCACGACGAAGCCGATCCGCCAGCCCGCCATCCCGTAGATCTTCGAAGCCGACCACAGCTCGATGGCGCATTCGCGCGCGCCGGCGGCCTCCAGCACGCTGCGCGCGCGCCGCCCGTCGAAGGCCAGGAACCCGTAGGCGAGGTCGTGCACGAGCCACGCGTCGCGCTCACGACACCACTGCACCGCGCGCTCGAACGTGCCCTCGTGCTCGCACGCCGCGCACGGATTCGACGGGTAGTTGAGCACCGCCATGGCCGGGCGCGCGGCGCCCACCGCGTCCCAGTCGGGCTGCCACCCGGCGCTCGCTTCGAGCGGCAGCGCGCCGGCGGTCGCGCCCGCCAGCGCCACCCCGGAGTGGTAGTCGGGATAGCCGGGGTCGGGCAGCAGGATCGTGTCGCCGCGTCCGGCGGTGGCCGCGCAGGCAAGCATGATCCCCGTCTTGGTCCCGGGCACCACCGCGACCTCGCGGTCCGGGTCGAGCGCGACGCCGTAGTCGGCGGCATAGCGCTCGGCGATCGCCAGGCGAAGATCACGCTGCCCGTCGAACGGCGGATACCCGTGGACCGCGGGCGTGGCGGTCTCCAGCGCGGCAGCCCGCAGCGCCTCGACGGCGTGTCCTGGCGGCGGCAGATCCGGGTTGCCGCGTCCGAGGTCGATGAACCGCGGGCGGTCGCCGTCCCGTGTCCGCGCCGCGGCGGCCGCCGCAAGGATTCGCGTGAAGTACTGCTCGGGGAGGCGCGCGAGGACGCCCGGTTCGGGACGCATCGGCGCAGCACTCTACGCGGGTCTCGATTCCCGAATCCGGTATGACTGGTCGGGGATGCCGCCTATCACCGCGAACATCGCCGACCACGTCGGCCACACGCCGATGGTCAGGATGGATCGCCTGGCGCCGGAGGGTGTCGAGCTCTACGGCAAGCTCGAGTCGCTGAACCCGGGCGGCTCGGTGAAGGATCGCATCGGCGTCGCGATGATCGAGGCGGCCGAGCGCGAAGGCATGATCGAGCCGGGTCGCACGACGATCGTCGAGGCGACGAGCGGCAACACCGGCATCGCGCTCGCCTTCGTCTGCGCGGCGAAGGGCTACGACCTCGTGCTCACGCTCCCCCAGGGCATGAGCCGCGAGCGCGAGAAGCTGCTGAGCCTCTATGGCGCGAAGGTGCAGATCACCGAGTCGATGGGCGGGATGGACGAGGCCGTCCAGGCAGCCCGCCAGATGGCCACGTCACCTGACGTCTTCCTGCCGGACCAGTTCTCCAACCCGGCCAACCCGGAGATCCACCGCCGGACCACCGGCCCGGAGATCCTCGAGGCGCTCGACGGGCAAGTCGACGTGTTCGTCGCGGGCGTCGGGACCGGCGGCACGATCACGGGCGTGGGGGAGGTGCTCAAGGCGCACAACCCCGCGACGCTGGTGGTCGCCGTCGAGCCCGCGAGCTCCGCGGTGCTCTCGGGGCGGCCGCCCGGCCCGCACAAGATCCAGGGCATCGGGGCGGGGTTCGTCCCCGCGGTGCTCAACCGCGACGTGCTCGACGAGGTCATCCCGGTTCCCGACGAGGGCGCCATCGAGACGGCACGCCTGGCGGCCCGGCGCGAAGGCGTCCTGTGCGGCCTTTCGTGCGGCGCCGCGCTCTGGGGTGCCTTGGAGATCGCCAAACGCCCGGAGATGCAGGGCAAGCGGATCGTCGTCGTGCTGCCCGACTCGGGCGAGCGCTACGTCTCCACGCCGTTCTTCGCCCCCTGAGCCCAGGCCTCCATCGCCGGCCAGGGACCGAAGCCGGAGTCGACGTTCAGGTGCCCGCCGCCAGGGTGCAGGTCGATCTGTAGCGCGAGCGGCTCGCCGTAGAGCTCCGCCGCGCCCTCCGGGCAGTAGCGGTCGTTGTCGGAGCAGACCAGCCGCGTCTCACCTGCCGCGCGCGCGACGTCCGCCGCGGTGGCGGTGATTGGGAAGAACGACAGGATCTCGGGCACCCCCGCTGCGGCCGAGGGTGGCGCGACCAGCGCGACCCGGTCGACCGGGCGCTCGAGGCGCCCGCACACCGCCAGCCATGTCAGGCACGAAAGCGAGTGGCAGATCACCACGCGCTCGTCGCCCTCCAGCTCGGCGAGCGCCGCTGTCACCGCGCGCTCCCACGCTGAGGGGTCCGGCGCGTCGGGCTCGGGGAGGTCCGGGACCTGCACCCCGTGGCCGGCGCCGCGAAGCCGTTCGCCGAGCCAGCGCTGCCAGTGTTCGGGACCCGAGCCGCCGAGCCCGTGGAGCATGAGGAAAGCGGAAGGCATTGGGCGGCTACGGTATATGAGCCAATGCTCGGCCTCGGCACACTCACACGCGTCGCGCGCGAGCTGCGACGTGACGTCTCCGCCGCGCACGAGCGCGATCCCGCCGCGCGCGGCGTCTCCTCGTTCGAGGTGCTCACCGCCTGGCCCGGCGTCCACGCGCTGCTGAGCCATCGCGTTGCCCACGCGCTGCACCACGCGGGCGTTCCGATGGTGCCGCGCACGCTCGCGCTGGTGACGCGCGCGCTCACGGGGATCGAGATCCATCCGGCGGCGCAGGTGGGCGAGGGCCTGTTCATCGACCACGGTGTCGGGGTCGTCATCGGCGAGACCGCACAGATCGGCGAGAACGTCACGCTCTACCAGGGCGTCACGCTCGGCGGCACAGGCTTTGCCACCGGCAAGCGCCACCCGACAGTCCAGGACAACGTGACGATCGGCTCCGGCGCCAAGCTGCTGGGCCCGATCACGATCGGTCACGGCGCGAAGATCGGCGCCAACTCCGTCGTCATCCACGACGTGCCGCCGAACTCCACCGTCGTCGGAAACCCCGGTCACCCGGTGCGCATCGACGGCAAGCGCCCGGAGGGCCCCGACGCCGACTGGGTCCACCTGCCCGACCCCGTGGCCGACGCGCTGAAGGGGCTCTCCTCGCGCATCGGGGCGCTGGAGGCGGCGCTCGCGGAGCTCAGCGGCGTGGAGACGCAGCAGGCCGACGTGCGTCCGCTGCGGCCGGTCCGCGGGCCGAATCCGGCCGGGGGCTAATAGAAAACGGTTCGCGTCCGGTGCCGCGGGCGGGCCTTGTACTCAGGCGCCTGGCCGCGGTTCCACAGCCAGACGTCGAGCACCCGCGGCGGAATGCCGGTGCGCTGTGCGAGCAGCTCGCAGGCATGCACGGCGCATGCGCGGATCTCGCGCTCCTCGCGGCCGGCGGGCAGTAGCGCGCCGCCGTCGATGGTCGCCGCCAGCGCCGCGTCGTAGATCAGGACACCGTCGCAGCGCAGCACGTGGGGGACGAGGTTGTCGGCAAAAATCGTGAGCTCGTCGAGGTCGTGGAACTCCGCGATGCCGGCGAGCGCGAGGTCGTTGACGGCGATCTGCGCGCGCTTGTAGAAGCCGTGGTCGGCGAACATCGCGCAGCTTCCCGCCAGCGTCGCCGCCAGCGCCTGCGCCGAGCCGCGCGTGCCTTCGACGAGGTCCAGTGCGGTCGCGTCGCCGAGCAATCGCCCGAGCTCGCGGAGCGCCTGCGCGAACAGGCTCATCAGCTCGAGGTCGGCGCTCTGGCGCAGTGCCGCGGCGATCCGCTCGGTGGACATCACCCGTAGGTCGGCGCTCGTCCACGGCCCTTCGGCGCGCCACTGGTCGCTCAGGTTCCAGGCGACCGTGAAGTAGCCGGAGATGGGCTCCCCGCCGACCATGCGCTTGTCCAGCAGCGGAAACCAGCCCGAGCCGAAGTTGATCGCGTCAAGCGCCAGGAGATACAACGCGACGTCCGCCGGCGTGCCCTCGAGGTAATGCACCTCGGCGTCGAGCTCGGGCGGCTCGGCGGGCTCGACCGTGTCGAGCGCCTCGAGGTCGATCCGCACGGACCGCGCCTCCGCCGCCACTTGTGCGCAGTGACGGCGGACCTCGTCGCTCAGCCCCATGGGCGGAGCCTACGTCTCAGAGCAGGCCGGTGAAGGTCGCCGGGCGCAGCTTGCCGATGTTGTGCCGTACCCGGGGGCGGGCATGTGGGCGCGCGGCCCGCTGGCCGAAGTCCAGGGCGATCGTCGCGCCCGTGTCGCCGGCGCCGGGATCCGGGACGCCGAACGCGACACCCACGCCGACCTCGCGGAAACGGCGATCGAGGATGATCGCCCGGTGGGGCGGGCTGTGCATGAGGGCGTCGACGAGCCTGGCCGCCGTGCCGGCGTCGGCCGTGCCCCAGGCGAGCGTCTCGCCCAGCATCCAGCTGCGCGCCTGGCTGAGATACCCCGTGCTGCGTACGCGCGAGGCGACCGTCGAGCCGCCCGGCGTCACGTGGGCGAAGAACTTGCGCTGGACCATGTCGCCTGCCAGACCCTCCGCGGCCTGCCGCAGGCGCCGGGACGACAGCACAGGAGGCAGGCCGTGGCGGCGGCGCTGCTCGTTGACGAGGCAGCGGATCGCGATGCGCGTGCTGTAGCGCGCGGCGAAGGCGCTCGCGGGAGCGGCCGAAGCGCGGGCACACGAAGCCTGCGCCTCGGCTGAGGTCAGCATCGCCCAAGCGATCAGATAGCCGGCCAGCGCCGCCCCCAGCGCCAACGTCCGTGCGTGCCTGCGCATTCTGGAACCCCCTCGGTTCGCAGTTCGAAGTTCGAGGGGACCTTCGGCACGTGGCGTTGCGCAGACCTCGCCCTGCCCGGCCATGGGGAGCTTTCGCGGCGCAAACCTGCACATCCCTGGTCGGGCCGCGCCCCTGACTACCATGGCTGCAATGCCCGATGCAGCCGCCGCAGAGCGCCTCGAGAGCCTTCTCGAAGGGCTCAACCCGCCTCAGCGCCAGGCCGTCGAGCACCCCGGCGGCCCGCTGCTGGTCCTTGCCGGCGCAGGCTCTGGGAAGACGCGCGTGCTCACCCATCGGATCGCCTGGCTGATCCATTCCGGGCAGGCGCGCCCGGGGGAGATCCTCGCGATCACGTTCACCAACAAGGCCGCCCAGGAGATGCGCGAGCGCGTCGAGCTCCTCCTCGGCCACTCGACCCGCTCGATGTGGGTGATGACCTTCCACGCCGCCTGCGCGCGAATCCTGCGCGCCGAGGCGCCGCGCCTGGGCTACACCCGCCAGTTCACGATCTACGACCAGTCCGACTCGCGGCGGCTGGTCAAGCGCTGCCTCGACGACATCGGCGCCGACACCAAGCGCTTCACGCCCGCGGCGGTCCAGCACCAGATCTCCGACGCAAAGAACAAGCTGCGGATGGCCGAGGACTACCGCCGGCTCGTCGGCTCCTTCTTCGAGCAGACGGTCGCCGACGCCTACGAGCTCTACGAGCGCGAGATCCACCGCATGAACGCGATGGACTTCGACGACCTGCTCGTCCGCACCGTGAACGTCATGGAGCTCTTCCCGGAGGTCCGCGCCCGCTACGCCGGCGCGTTCCGCCACGTCCTCGTGGACGAATACCAGGACACGAACCACGCGCAGTACCGGATGCTGCAGCTCATCGCCGGCGAGCACCGCGACCTCATGGTCGTCGGTGACGACGACCAGTGCCTCGTCGAGGGCACGCAGATCACGATGGCTGATGGGTCTTTGCGTAGCGTCGAGGACGTGCGTGCCGGGGAGCGCGTGCTGTCGTCTTTTGGTGGCGGTGAACTTCGCGGCGCCCGCGTGCTGTCGGCGTTCTCGTCATCGAGGAATGAGGGCGTCCGCGTCACGCTCGCGTCGGGACAGTCGCTCGTTTCGACGCCGGAGCACATCCACTTCGCCGGGCCGCTCGTGAGCAACGTTGTTCGTTCCCAGGACGAAGAACGTTCCGTTCACCTGACCCTGTGCGGCGCCGGCGCGGGCGTCCACGAGATCCGGGCCACCTCCCTCACCGCCGACCACCCGCGCCCGCTGCTCCGCAGCGCCCGTCTCCACGCAGGGCCGGCGCTCCCGTTCTGCGAGGCCAAGGAGGTCCGCCCGGGCATGCGGATGTTCCTCGCGAACGGCCATTACGACGTGGTGACCCACGTCGAGCCGGTCACGCTCGACCGTCGCGTCTACGACCTGAACATCGAGCAGACGCACAACTTCGTCGCCAACGGCATCCTCACCCACAACTCGGTGTACGGCTTCCGCGGCGCCGACGTCCGCAACATCCTCGAGTTCAACGACGACTTCCCCGAGGCCGTGGTCGTCCGCCTCGAGCAGAACTACCGCTCCACCCAGACCATCCTGAGCGTCGCCAACGCGGTCATCAGCCACAACCGCGGGCGGATGGGCAAGACGCTGTGGACCGAGATCGGCGAGGGCGATCCGGTCAAGGTCCGCGAGCTCGACGACGAGCATGCCGAGGCTCGTTACGCGCTCGGCGAGATCGAGCGCCTGGTCGACGAGGGCGTGTCGCGCAACGAGGTCGCGGTCTTCTACCGGACCAACGCGCAGTCGCGGGTGCTGGAGGACACGCTCGTCCGCGCCGAGGTGCCCTACCAGGTGGTCGGCGGGACGAAGTTCTACGAGCGCGCCGAGGTCAAGGACGCGATCGCCTACCTGAACCTGCTCGCCAACCCCCAGGACGTGATCGCGTTCAGCCGGGTGGCCAACTCGCCCAAGCGCGGCATCGGCCAGACGTCGCTGTCGCGCGTCGTCAGCCATGCCGAGACGCTGGGCATCTCGATCTGGGAGGCCGCGGCATCGCCCGAGTCGGTCCCCGGGCTGGGGACGGCTGCGATCAAGGCGATCGGGCGCTTCATGGAGACGATGGCCAACCTCAAGGCGCGCGTCGACGAGCAGGTGCCCGTCGGCGATCTGCTGGAGGCGCTGCTGAACGAGACCGGCTACATCGACGCCCTTGAAGCGGAGCGCACGATCGAGGCGCAGGGGCGCCTGGAGAACCTCGAGGCTCTGGTCGAGGCGGCGCGGGAGTTCGACGCACGCGCAGACGAGGGCGAGGACACGCTCGACGTCTTCCTGCAGGCGACCTCGCTGCTCAGCGACGCCGACACCCGCCGTGACGACGAGGGCCTCGTGACGCTGATGACGCTCCACAACGCCAAGGGCCTCGAGTACCCGATCGTGTTCATGATCGGCTGCGAGGAAGGGGTCTTCCCGCACTCGCGCTCGATCGAGGAGGGGTCGCTCGAGGAGGAGCGGCGCCTCTGCTACGTCGGCATCACGCGTGCGATGCGCGACCTCTACATGACCCACGCGCGGCGGCGCAACGTCTTCGGCGCGACGTCCATCGGGCTGCCGAGCCGCTTCCTCAACGAGATCCCGCCCGAGCTGATGGACCGCGAGGGCTCTTCGATGACGTCGTGGTCGCGCGACCCGGTCGCCACGCGGCCGCGTGCGATGTCCTGGAGCAGCACCGCGGGGGCCGGTTCGCCGTCGGACTACCGGACCGGCGACGACGTCGTGCACGCCGCCTTCGGCGACGGCGTCGTGACGTCCGTGGAGCCCGGCGGGATCGTCGTCGTCCGCTTCGCCTCCGACGGCTCCGAGCGCAAGCTGATGGCCGAGTATGCGCCGATCACCAAGCGCGGGTGACCGCGTAGGATCCGGACCGATGGCAGCACGGATCATCGATGGCAAGGCCGTGGCGGCGCGGGTACGCGCCCAGGTCGCCGTGGAGGTCGAGGCGTTCGTCGCCGAGCATGGGCGGGCGCCCGGGCTGGCGACGATCCTCGTCGGCGACGACCCGGCCAGCGGCGTCTACGTCGCCGGCAAGCAGAAGGCCTCCCAGGAGGTCGGCATCCAGGCCTTCGACCACCGCCTGCCCGCCGGCTCGAGCGAGGACGAGGTCGCTGCGCTCATCGAGCGGCTGAATGCCGACGATGACGTCAGCGGCATCCTCTGCCAGCTGCCGGTTCCGTCCCACATGGACGGCGTCAGGCTCACGAGCCTGATCGACGCCGGCAAGGACGTCGACGGGCTGACGCCGATCTCCGCCGGTCTGCTCTCGCTGGGTCGCGAGGGCCTGCGGCCGTGTACGCCCGAGGGCGTGATGCTGCTGCTCGAGGAGGCGGGAGCGCAGCTCGAGGGCGCCGAGGCCGTCGTCATCGGCCGATCGAACCTGTTCGGCAAGCCCATGGCGCAGTTGCTGCTGCAGGCGAACGCGACCGTGACGGTGTGCCACTCGCGCACGCGCGACCTCGCCGCCGTCTGCCGCCGCGCGGACGTGCTGATCGCCGCCGTCGGACAGGCGCGGATCGTCCGCGGCGACTGGGTCAAGCCGGGCGCGGTCGTCATCGACGTCGGGATCAACCGGCTCGAGGACGGCCTCAGCGGCGACGTGGATTTCGAGGCCGTCGCCGAGGTGGCGGCGGCGATCACGCCGGTGCCGGGCGGCGTCGGGCCCATGACGATCGCGTGCCTGCTGCGCAACACGCTGCAGGCCGCGGGGATGGCCGCCTCCCGGGGAGCGGTCGTATGAGCCGCATCCGGGTGGGGGAGGCCCTTGCGGGCCTCGGGACGATCGCGCTGTTCGTCCTGCTCTTCGCCGACTGGTTCTCGGGTCCCGGTGGCGTGACCGGCAGCGGCTGGTCGACGCTCGGGTGGCTGCTCGTGGCGCTGCTGGTCGTTTTCATGGTGGTCGCCGCAGTCCTCGTCGGCGCAACGGTCTCCGGAGCGAAACCGGCGATCGTGGTGGACGCCGCCGCGATCACGGCTGCGCTGGGTGTGGTCGTGCTCATGATCACGCTGGTACGTGTGCTCATCACGCAGCCCGCCCTCGGCCTCGGCCTCGGCAACACGGCCGTGTCGGTCGAGCCCGCTGGCTATCTCGGCCTCGTCGCCGTCGCGGCGATCGCCGCGGGCGGATGGATAACGCTGGCCGACGAGCGCACGAGCGCCCCTGAGAGCGCGTACACGCCTCCGCCGGCGCGCCCGATTCCCGGCGCCTGAACCGACGCCCAAAGTCCCGCCGGTCGCGCACGTACACTCGCCGCGACCTGTTTCCAAGGGGAGGAGACCCTATGGACGTCAACCGCTTGCGCACGGGCGAGAAGATCGCCGGTGCCGCGGCAGTGCTGCTGTTCCTCGACCTGTTTCTGAGCTGGTACAGCGTCGACCTGGGTGGTGCGCTCGGGGCGGCCGCAAGTCGTGCCGGCGTGGACACGTCGGTCAGTGGGTGGCAGGCCTTCTCATGGGTCGACCTGCTCCTGATGCTCACGGTCCTGGCTGCGCTGGCCATGGTGTTCGTGCGCGGGACGGGCCGCTCGGTGGACCTCCCCGCGAGCCTGCCGCTGATCGCCGCGGGGCTGGGCGGCTTTGCGACGGTCGTCGTCGTCTACAGGATCCTCAATCAGCCGGGGCCCAACGATCTGATCAGCGTCGAGTACGGCGCGTATCTCGGGCTGGTCCTCGTCGCGGCGCTGACCTACGGAGCCGTCCAGGCCGGCGGTGGCGTGGACGACCTGCGGGCCGAGGCCGAGTCGCTGACGCCGCGCGAGACGCCGCCCGCCGCCCCGCCTTCCACGGGCTCTGCGTCGGTCGCCGAGACCGTGCCGCCGCCGCAGGCCCCGGTGCCAGCGCCGCCGCCTGCGGCGGCCGCGGCCGTCGAGGAACCGGCCCCCGAGCCGCCGGCCCCCGAGCCGCCCGCGCCGGAACCGCCGGCGCCCGATCCGGAACCGCCGGTGCCGGCCGCCGCCCCGGAGCCGCGCTCGTTCGAGCCTGAGCCGCTCGCGGCCGAGCCGGAGCCCGCGCCGCGGCCCACGTTCGTCGGCGACGACGACGAGCCGCCGGCCGCCGAGCCGCCGCCGCCGCCCAGGGCCTTCTAGGTCGCGCGTCGAGCATCCGGCGCCCGGGGTCGTGACCTAGACTCCGGCGCCGGATGATCGACCGCGAACAGGTCCTGCATGTCGCACGCCTCGCACGGCTCGAGCTGAGCGAGGACGAGGTCGGGCGCATGACCACCGAGCTCTCAAAGGTCCTCGATCACATCGAGAAGATCGGCGAGCTGGATCTCGAGGGTGTCCCCGTCACGTCGCACGTGGTCGAGGTCGGCGGAGCCCTGCGGCCGGACGAGCCGCAGCCCTCGCTGCCGCGCGACGTCGCGCTCGCCAGCGCCCCCGATGTCGCCGACGGGGGCTTCCGCGTCCCGAGCCCGCAGGCGCAGTGACCGAGCTCACCGCCCTCACGGCCGCACAGGCGGCCGCCCGTGTGCGCGACGGCAGCGTCTCCGCCGACGAGCTGTTCGCCGCCTACCGCGACGCTGCCGCCGCGGACGATCTCAACGCCTACCTGTACGTCGCCGAGGCGCCCAACGCATCGGGCGGGGACCTGCAGGGCGTGCCGCTGGCCGTCAAGGACCTCTTCTGCACCGAAGGCATCCCCAGTCAGTCGGGCTCGAAGATCCTCGAGGGCTACCGCCCGCCGTACACGGCCACCGTCGTCCAGCGCCTGTACGACGCCGGCGCGCCGCTGCTGGGCAAGACCAACCAGGACGAGTTCGCGATGGGCTCGTCGAACGAGAACTCGGCCTTCGGCCCGGTCAACAACCCCTGGGATCGCGAGCGCGTCCCCGGCGGCTCCAGCGGCGGCAGCGCCGCCGCGGTGGCGGCCGGTAGCGCGCCCTGGGCGCTCGGCACGGACACGGGCGGCTCGATCCGGCAGCCCGCGGCGATGTGCGGGATCGTCGGGCTCAAGCCCACCTACGGAGCCGTCAGCCGCTACGGGATGATCGCCTTCGCCTCCTCGCTTGACCAGGCCGGCCCGCTCACCCGCGACGTCACCGACGCCGCGCTGCTGTTCAGCCACATGACCGGCCGCGACGATCGCGACGCGACCAGTGTCGGCTCGCCCGAAGACATCAGGCTGCCGACCGCGCAGCGGCTCGACGGGATCCGCCTCGGTCGCCCGGAGGACCTCTCGACCGAGGGCGTGGAGCCCGGTGTGATGGAGGCCTACGAGCGCACGCTGAAGCTCGCGGAGGAGCTCGGCGCGACGATCAAGCCGTGCAAGCTGCCGCACGCCGACCACGGGATCAGCGCCTACTACGTGATCGCGCCTGCCGAGGCGTCGAGCAACCTCGCCCGCTTCGACGGCGTGCGCTACGGCCTGCGCGCCGAGGGCGCGACCGACCTGCTGTCGATGTACACGCGCACCCGGCACGACGGCTTCGGCCCCGAGGTCAAGCGGCGCATCATGCTCGGCACGTACGCGCTGTCCAGCGGGTACTACGACGCCTACTACGGCCGCGCCCAGCGCGTCCGCACGAAGATCGCCCAGGACTTCGCCAACGCCTTCGAGCAGGTGGACTTCATCGTCACGCCGACAGCGCCCACGACCGCCTTCAAGATCGGCGAGCTGGCCGACGACCCGCTGGCGATGTACCTCAACGACTACTTCACCGTCCCCATGTCGCTGGCGGGCATCCCGGCGATCTCGATCCCCAACGGGCTCAGCGAGGGGCGCCCGACCGGCTTCCAGCTCGCGGGCCCCGCCTTCAGCGAGAACCGGCTGCTGGATGCCTCCTACGCGCTCGAGCAGGCGCTGGGCTTCGACGGGAGCGCGGCGCGTGGCTGAGTACGAGGCGGTCATCGGCCTGGAGATCCACGTCCAGCTCGCCACGCGGACGAAGATGTTCTGCGGCTGCGAGCTCGGCTTCGGCGAGCCCCCCAACACGCGGACCTGCCCGGTCTGCCTCGGTCTCCCCGGGGCCCTGCCGGTTGCCAACGCGGAGGCGATCCGGCTCGGGCTGATGATCGGGCTGGCCCTGGAGTGCGATCTGGCGCCGCGGTCGATCTTCCACCGCAAGAACTACTTCTATCCCGACCTGCCCAAGGGCTACCAGATCAGCCAGTACGACGAACCGCTGTGCACGGGCGGACGGCTGGGCGACGTGCGCATCCATCGCGTGCACCTCGAGGACGACGCAGCCAAGCTCGTGCACGCCGGCTCCAGCGGGCGCATCCACGGCAGCGCCGCCAGCGTCGTGGACTTCAACCGCGGCGGCACCCCGCTGGCGGAGATCGTCACCGAACCCGATCTGCGCGATGCAGAGACCGCAGCGGAGTGGCTGCGCCTGCTGCGCGCGACGCTCAAGCGCCTCGGCGTGAGCGACGTGAACATGGAGGAGGGCTCGCTTCGCTGCGACGCCAACATCTCCATCCGCCCGTCGGGCAGCCAGGAGCTCGGCACCAAGACCGAGCTCAATAACATGAACTCGTTCCGCTTCATCCAGCGCGGGATCGAGGCCGAGATCGCGCGCCAGACCAAGATCGTCGACGGCGGTGGCAGGGTCGAGCAGGAGACGCTGCACTTCGACCCGGCCACGGGCGCGATCACGTCGCTGCGCTCCAAAGAGGAGGCGCACGACTACCGCTACTTCCCGGAGCCGGACCTGGTGCCGATCACGATCAGCGACGAGCTGCTGGCCGCCGCGCGCGAGGCGCTCCCCGAGTTGCCCGCCGCCCGCGCGCGGCGCTTTGAAAGCGAGCTCGGCCTGCCCGCCGACACGGCGAAGCTGCTCGCGTTCCGCACGGAGCTGGGCGACTTCTACGAGGCGGCGCTGGGCTCCAACGGCTCGCACTCGGTCGAGCCCGTGCAGCTGGCCAACTGGGTCACCAACGAGCTCACGGCGCGGCTGGGGGAGGAGGACCCGCAGGACTCGAAGGTCTCACCCGCGGCAATTGCGCAACTCGTCGCCCTCGTCGCCGACAGGAAGGTCACCAACGCCGGCGCGCGCCAGGTGCTCGACGTGCTCGTCCAGCGCGGTGGCGACCCCGCCGCGATCGTGGAGTCCGAGGGCCTGGGCGCGATGGAGGACGACGGCGCGCTCGACGGCGCCGTCGACGCAGCGCTCGCCGCCAACCCGGACATCGCCGAGCGCCTGCGCGGCGGCGACATGAAGCCGATGGGCGTGATCATCGGCCACGTCATGCGCGAGACGAAGGGCCGCGCGGACGGCGGCGAGGTCACCCGCCTCGTGCGCGCCAAGCTCGGGCTGTAGAGCTTCACGAGGCGTACCATCGGGGAGACCCCGACCCCAGGAGGCCCTGATGTCGAAGCTCGTCCGCATGGACCAGTCCGGCCACACGACACTCGCCGAGTGGACGCCCGAGGATCCCGCCGCCGTGGAGGCGGCCGTCACAGCCTTCCGGTCTGAGCTCGACCGCGGCTACTTCGGGATGGTGTCGACCGGCGAAGGCCACGCCGAGCAGGTCAAGGAGCTGCCGCTCGACGCGCCGCTCGTCATCCTGCGGCTGCCGATCAGTGGCGGCTGAGCCGGCATTCCTCCCCGAGGCGTCCACGGTCTATTGGCGGCCGCGGGCCGACGGGGAGCGGCTCGACCGCCGCGGGCGCCTCTGGACGCTGACGACGGTCGCCCACGTCGTTCCCTTCATCGCCACGGCGATCCTGCTGTGTGCGCTGGCGTGGGAGGCGACGCCGGTCGCGCTCGCGTGCCTCGCCCACGCCTGGATCATCCCGGCGCTCTACGCCCAGCGTGGCGCCAATGTCGTGCGGCCGCGCCCGAAGACGACCGCGGCCGCCGAGCAGACGGCGCTCGGGTTGCTCGGCGACCTCGTCGGCCACGATGCACGCGAGCTGCACGCCCAGACCGGGCTCGTGATGGAACGCGGCAGGCTTGGCACCTGGCTCGTCGGCGAGGCCGGCGCGCTGCTCGTGCGCGGGCGCAAGGTGTGGTGCTTCTGCGTGCGCGTGAATGAGCCCGACCTGCCGAGCGCCGACCGCATCGCGCACCTCCTGCTCGCGCTGCGCACCGACGAGCAGGGCTTCGCCACCGTGGCGAACCTGGCGTTCGCGGGCGCACCGCGTCGCGTTCGCGCTCGGATGCGGGCGCCGATGCGCCCCGCGCTCGACCGCGCGGCCAAAGACGCACGCTGAACCTGGGACCGCGGGGCGGTGGTGGCGGGCGGCCCGCGCACCGATCATGGTCCGATGAATCCGCGTGCCAGAAAGCTGATCCTCGTCGCCGCCGAGTCGCGGCCCGACCTGCCTGCTCCCGCGGTCCGGCGTTATCGACTTGCGCGGGTGGGCGGGGCTAGAATGGCGCCATGGACGAGCAGACAGGCCCGAGCATCACGCAGCGGATCGTTGCCGCCCTTGTCCTTGCCGTAGCGGCATTCGTACTCCTCAAGGTCATCATCGGGATCGCGACCGCGATCGCCGGCACGGTGGTCATAGTCACGGCAGTCATCGCGGTCATCTGGGCGCTCCGCGTGCTGCTGTAGTGAAGCTGTAGTGGTCTACATCACCATCGCGTTCTTCTTCGGCCTCGCCGGAGGCGTGGTGGGCAGGATGAAGGGCAGCTCGTTCGTCCTGTGGTTCCTGATCAGCGCGATCGTCCCGATGCTCGGGTTGATCGCGGCGGTCCTCTACCGCTACGAGACCGACGAGCCCGTGCGCCAATGTCCCACCTGCGGCCGGGTCTGCAAGGTGTACGACGCGCTCTGCACGCGTTGCGGCTGCGAGCTCGAATACCCGGAGGCGCTCGCCGACCACGCGATACACTCGCCCTGAGCCGCCGCCGGGCGGCTCGTTTCGCATCCCTATTGACGATTTGCAGAGAGGAGGTCGCGCATGAGAGCGGTTGATGCCGTGATGGAGTGCCTGAAGGCAGAAGGTGTCGACGTCGTATTCGGGCTCCCCGGAGGCGCGAATCTCCCCACCTACGACGCTTTCGTCGACGCTGGGATCCACCACGTCCTCGTGCGCCACGAGGCCGGCGGCGGCCACGCCGCCGAGGGCTACGCGCGGGCCACCGGCAAGGTCGGCGTCTCGCTGGGCACCAGTGGCCCTGGTGCGACGAACCTCGTCACGCCGATCATGGACGCGATGATGGACTCGACGCCCGTCGTGTTCCTCACCGGCCAGGTCCGCACCGAGCTGCTCGGCACCGACGGCTTCCAGGAGGCCGACATCCTCGGCATCACGCTGCCGGCGGTGAAGCACTCCTTCATGATCCAGCACCCGCTGGAGATCCCGCGGGCGATCCACGAGGCGTTCCACATCGCGCGCACGGGGCGCCCTGGACCGGTCGTGGTCGACATTCCCGTCGACCTCTCGCGGGCCGACATCCCGTACGAGCCGGTCACCGACGTCCGGCTGCCGGGCTATCAGCCGACGATCGACGGCAACACCAAGCAGATCCGCCAGGCGGCCAAGGCGCTCGCGAGCGCTCGCCGGCCCGTGCTCTACGTGGGCGGCGGCGTCGTCAACGCCAACGCCTCGGGGGAGCTCACGCAGTTCGCGACGACCGACCGCTTCCCGGTCACCTGCACGCTGATGGGCCTGGGCGCGTTCCCGGCCCCGCACGAGCAGTGGCTGGGCATGCTGGGCATGCACGGCACGCGCGCGGCCAACTACGCGATGGACGAGGCCGACCTGATCGTCGCGATCGGCGCGCGCTTCGACGACCGCATCACGGGCAAGCTCAGCGAGTTCGCCCCGCGGGCGAAGTTCATCCACATCGACGTCGATCCCGCCGAGATCTCCAAGAACGTCCCGGCGCACATCCCGATCGTCGGCGACGCCAAGAACGTCCTCGAGAAGCTGATCGTCGAGTACGCGGCGCTCGAGGCCGATCCGTCGCGGCTGGAGGAGTGGTGGTCGCGCATCAACGGCTGGCGCGAGAAGCACCCGCTGCGCTACGAGGACTCGACCGACAGCGAGATCAAGCCCCAGCGCATGATCGAGGCGATCTACGAGGCGACGGGCGGCGACGCGATCGTGACGTCCGACGTCGGCCAGCACCAGATGTGGACCGCGCAGTACTTCCACTTCAACAAGCCGCGCCGCTGGATCAACTCCGGCGGCCTCGGGACGATGGGCTTCGGCCTGCCCGCGGCGATGGGCGCGAAGGTCGGCTGCCCCGACGAGACCGTCGTCTGCATCGCGGGCGATGGCTCTGTCCAGATGAACGCGCAGGAGCTCGCGACGTGCGCCCAAGAGGGCATCGACATCAAGGTGTTCATCATGAACAACGGCTACCTGGGCATGGTTCGCCAGTGGCAGGAGCTGTTCTGGGACAAGCGCTACTCGCAGGTGGACACTGGCCAGTTCCCGGACTTCGTGAAGCTCGCCGACGCCTACGGCGCCACGGGCATGCGCATCGAGAACAAGGCGACGGTCGTGGATGAGATGAAGGAGGCGCTCGCGACGCCCGGTCCCGTCGTCGTCGACGTCCGCGTCACCCGCGAGGAGAACACGTATCCGATGATCCCCGCCGGCCAGGCCGCGCGGGACATGGTGGGCTGAGCGATGGGTGAGCCAGGAACCAAGGAACTGCTGAGCCTCGAGGAGCTCGAGGCGAGCGGCGGCCGTCACACCGGCCGCAAGCACGTCCTCTCGATCCTCGTGGAGAACAAGCCGGGCGTCCTGACCAGGACCGCCGGCCTGTTCGCGCGGCGCGGGTTCAACATCGACACGCTCACGGTCGGCCCGACCGATGACGAGCATCTGTCGCGCATCACGCTGACCCTCGACGGCGCGCTGCACCCGATCGACCAGGTCACCAAGCAGCTGCACAAGCTCGTCAACGTGCTGAAGATCCGCGACCTCGAGCCGACGGACACCGTCGCGCGCGAGCTCGCGCTGTTCAAGCTCGCGGCGGACGGTGCCCAGCGCGCGGAGGTCATGCAGATCTGCGAGATCTTCCGCGGCAAGGTCGTGGATGTCACGCGGCGCTCGATGATCGTCGAGATAACGGGGACGACGGACAAGGTCGAGGCCTTCGAGAAGATGGTCCGGCCGTTCGGCCTCATCGAGATGATGCGCACCGGCGAGATCGCGATCTCGCGCGGGCGCGCAGAGACTTGAACTTCGGTCGTTGCGGTTGGGGCCGCACCGTCGGACGATCGCGGCGCAGACATAGAGCGTCTGCGACCGCGACATCCGCGGTGCGGCCCCTGAGCGCGATCGTCGGCGGCTGACTGCGGGCTCGGCGCCTGCGGTCGTCCGCCGGCGCTTGCGTGTCGCTTGCTGGGCTCGACTTGGTTCGGCGTGGCAGCGCGCCACCCTGGGGCGCGCTCGCCCGGCTTCGGCTCCGCCTCACCGGTCCTGCCTCTGTTCGAGTCGGGCGTACCGAACGCTCCGGGTATGGCGCCTACACTCGCGTGATGAGCGTCAGAGCCGCGGTCCTCGTAGGAGCGGTCATAGGGCTGGCGCTCGGGATCGTTGTCGGCGTGACCACTGACGTCCCCCTCGCGCCTGAGGTTGGGCTGGTCCTGGGGGCGCTGGCGGGCTGGCTGTTGCGCCGCGACGGCGCGTAGCAACTACGGGGTCAACAGGTAGAACCGCCAGAAATCGTTCTTGATCGGCGCGACCTGGCAGTCGTTGAAACCGGCCTCGCTCGCGTAACGGCGCACGGTTGCCTCGCGGATGACCGTGCCGGTTCCCGCGGCGTCCTCGCCGACCATCCCGACGGGGAGGCAATGCAGGACGCTGAAGCCGTAGTAGAGGCGCTCCACGTCGCCGGCGTCGAGGGTGAAGCGGTCGGC
>JAWVFZ010000014.1:0-9463 GCA_033855555.1 Solirubrobacteraceae bacterium | reverse complement strand
TCGACGCCGCCCTCATGCGTGACCGTGTGCACGAGGTCGGAGACCTCCATGCCGTCGGCCCGGCCGCTGGAGACGATCAGCTTCGTGAACGGCTCGTCGCCGTTTCGCGTGATCTGCGGCTTGGAGTGCCTGCGCGGCTTCTCCTCGACCGGCGCGGGCTTCGTGTGCGCGCCGGCCTCCCAGGGGGTGATCTCCTGGCCGATGTGCTTCTCGATCGCCTCGCGCTCCTTGGTCTGGCGCGGCTCGACGAAGGTGATCGCGCGGCCCGAGCGCCCGACGCGGCCCGTGCGCCCGATTCGGTGCACGTAGACGTCGGGGGAGACGGGGACGTCGAAGTTGATGACGTGCGTGACCGTCGAGATGTCCAGTCCGCGGGCGGCGACGTCGGTGGCCACGAGGATCGGCACGCGCCCGCCCTTGAACGACAGCATCACGCCGTCGCGCTGGCCCTGGCTCATGTCGCCATGGAGCGCCTTGACGTTCATGCCGCCGTCGCGCAGCTTGCGATAGAGCTGGTCGGCGCGGATCTTCGTCCGCGTGAAGACGATCGCCTGGTCGGGCTTCTCGGCCCGCAGCACCTCGACGAGCGTCTCGGCCTTCTCGTTGGCCTTCGTCTCCAGGCGGAACTGCTCGACGGTGTCGACCGTGAGGAACTGCGACTTCACCGCCACGATCTCGGGGTGGTAGAGGTAGCGGTCGGCGAGCTTGCGGATCGGCGGCGGCATCGTCGCGCTGAAGAGCGCGGTCTGGCGGCCGTTGGGCGTCATGTTCAGGATCTTCTCGACGTCCTCGAGGAACCCGAGGTCAAGCATCTCGTCGGCCTCGTCGAGCACCACGAACCGGCACGAGTGCAGCTGCAGCGAGGCGCGCGAGAGCAGATCGAGCACACGGCCGACGGTGCCGACGACGACGTGGCCGCCGTCGCGCAGCTGGGACTGCTGCGAGCGGATCGGCGCGCCGCCGAAGACCGCCACGACGTCGATGCCCTTGCGCGCGCCGTAGGTGCGCAGCGCCTGGGTGACCTGGATGCAGAGCTCGCGGGTCGGCGTCAGGACGAGCGCCTGGACCTCCGGCTCGGAGGGATCGACGTGCTCGACGATCGGAAGGCCGAAGGCCGCGGTCTTGCCCGAGCCCGTCTGGGCCTGGCCGATGATGTCGTTGCCCGCGAGCAGCGGCGGGATGGCCTGCTCCTGGATGGGGCTGGGCTGTTCGTAGCCGACGTCCTGCAGCGCCTGCAGCGTCGACTCGCTGAGGCCGAGGTCGGCGAAGGCGGTCATTCAGGGTCCATCCTAGGCGGTTGGGTCGAGCAGGACCTTCCCCGTTGTCCGGCGCTCGCGCATGTCGACCTGGGCGCGGGCCGCGTCGGCGAGCGGATAGGTGCCGCCGACGACCGCCCGCAGCTCCCCGGCGGCGACACGCGCGAACAGATCGGCCAGGGCCTCGTCGATCATCGCCGGGCGCCCGATGCAATCCATCAGCCAGAAGCCGACGACCGCATGCGAGCGGCGCATGAGCGCGCCGGTCTGCACCGTGTTGGGCTCCTCCGAGGCGATCCCGTAGGTGACGCAGCGCCCGAACGGCGCCAGCGCCGACATGCACTCGTCGAAGACCTTGCCACCCGCCATCTCGAAGACGGCGTCCACGCGCTCGCCCAGGTTCGCCTCGATCAGCCGCTCGCCCAGGCCGTCGGGGGCGGCGTCCACGGCCACGTCGGCACCGAGCTCGAGCGCCAGCTCGCGCTTGGACTCCGACGAGGCGACGGCGATCACGCGCCCGGCGCCCAGCGGCCTGCCCAGCTGCACGGCGAGCGAGCCCACGCCGCCCGCAGCGGCGATGACCACCACGCTCTCCCCGGGCGCCACGCGCGCGGACGTCTTGTAGAGGTGCCAGGCCGTCAGCCCCTGCAGCAGCACCGCGAGCGCCGTGCCGTCGTCGACGCCGTCGGGGATCGGGAACGTCAGCGAGCCGGGCGCCGTCGCGTATTCGGCATAGCCGCCGGTCCCGCAGAGCGCGACGACGCGCTCGCCGGTGTCCTCGCGGACGCCCGCGACCTCCGCGCCGGGCACGAGCGGCAGCGTCGCCTTTGCCAGGTAGCTGTTGGTCCGCTGGTGGGTGTCGGCGTAGTTCAGCCCGGCCCGGCCGACCTTGATCAGCACTTCGCCGGGCCCCGGCGCCGGCACCGGGATCTCGGCCGGCTGGAGCACCTCGGGGCCGCCGAACTCCTGCATCTGGATCGCGCGCATGGGTCCCGGATCCTATGCTCGCCGGTAGGGTTCCCGCCGCTATGAGCGTCACCGTCGTCGGATCCATCGCCTACGACGCCGTCAAGACCCCGTTCGGAGAGCGCGAGCGGATGCTGGGCGGCGCCGCGACCCATTTCGCCCTCGCAGGCTCGTTCTTCGAGGAGGTACGCGTCGTCGGGCCCGTCGGCGGCGACTTCGCCGACGAGGACTTCGAGACCGTGCGCACGCGCGGCACGAACACCGAGGACGTCGAGGTCGTGCCCGACGGCAAGACGTTCTTCTGGAAGGGCGAGTACGGCTGGAATCTGAACTCGCGCGAGACGCTCGACACCCAGCTCAACGTCTTCGAGCACTGGGTGCCCAAGCTCAGCCAGGGCTCCCGCGACTGCGACGTGCTGTTCCTGGCCAACATCGTCCCGGCGCTCCAAGCCTCCGTGCTGGATCAGTGCACCGGTCCGCGCTGGACGGCGCTGGACTCGATGAACCTCTGGATCGACATCGCGCGCGACGACCTGGTCGCCGTGATCGAGCGCGTCGACTGCGTGGTGCTGAACGATGCCGAGATCCGCCAGCTGACCGACAAGCCGTCGATCGTCAAGGCGGCGCGCGAGCTCCTGAGCTGGGGGCCGAGCGCGGTCGTCGCCAAGCACGGCGAGTACGGGGCGAGCCTGGTGACCGAGGAGGGGTTCTTCGCCCTCCCGGCCTATCCGCTGGAGCAGGTCATCGACCCGACCGGGGCCGGCGACACGTTCGCCGGGGGCCTCGCGGGCTACGTCGCCGCCCATCCCGGCGAGGCGGTGTCGCACGAGCTGCTCACGCGGGCCATGGCCTACGGCACCGCGCTGGCCTCGTTCAACGTCGAGGAGTTCGGCACCGAGCGCGTCGCGCGGCTCACGACGGACGAAATCGGCGAGCGCGTGGCCGAGCTCGCGCGGATGACGCGGTTCAGCGCAATTCCGCTCGCGCTTCGCGACTAGCCTGGGTACCCTGAGCGCATGGGATGGGGCTTCGTCTGGTTGATGCTCGTGTTGAAGATCCCGATCGCGGCGCTGCTGTACATCGTGTGGTGGGCGATCAAGCAGGAGAAGCCCGCGCCGGGGACCTCGGGCGAGGGCGGCACCAAGGCGCCTCCGCATCCGCATCCGCGCCGCCCGCTTCCCCGCTCGCCGCGCCGCGGCCCTCATGGCGAACCCCCGGTCCCCGCCCCGGCGCGGACCCGCACGGTGGTCGCGCGGGCGAGCGAGACCCGGCCGTAGTTCCTGCGAGACTGCGCCCATGCCGACCTCCGTCCTCTCCGACGGCACGATCCGCCGACTCGTGGACGAGGGGCGCATCAGCATCGAGCCCTGGGATCCCGCGATGGTCCAGCCGGCGTCGGTCGACCTGCGCCTGGGCCGGACGTTCCGCGTCTTCCACAACTTCCGCGTGCCTGCGATCGACCTCGCGGCGCCGCCCGACAACCTCACCGAGATGGTCGAGCTCGGCGACGACGAGTCGTTCGTCATCCATCCCGGCGAGTTCGTCCTGGGGCGGACGCTCGAGGTCGTCGAGATGCCCGACGACATCGTCTCCCGGATCGAGGGCAAGAGCTCGCTGGGACGCCTCGGCCTCATCGTCCACGCGACCGCCGGCTTCGTCGACCCCGGCTTCAAGGGCTCGCTGACGCTGGAGATCACCAACCTCACGCGCGTCCCGATCATCCTCTGGCCCGGCAAGCCGATCGCGCAGCTGTCGTTCATGACGCTCGACCGCCCCGCCGAGCGCCCCTACGGCCACCCCGACCTCGGCAGCCACTACCACGGCCAGGTCGACGCCACGGAGTCGCGCTACGAGGGCGGCCCGGCGAAGAGCGCCCGCTAGTGCGCGCGGTCATTGCGGCGCTCTGCGCGTTCGCGTGCGTGCCGGCCGCTGCCGCCGCGTCCGGCGCGGCCGACGCGCCGACCCAGACCGCGCGCATCGGCACCCAGGCGATCGGCTACCGCTCGATCGGCACGGGCCGGCCGGTCGTGTTCATCCAGGGCCTGGCGGGCACGATCGACGGCTGGCCGCCGTCGTTCCTGGACCGGATCGCCGCCGGCGGGCACCGCGTCGTCGTCTTCGACAACGAGGGCATCGGACGCTCCACGATGCGCGCCGGCACCCTGACGATCAGGCGGATGGCCGACGACACGGCCGCGCTGATCAGCGCGCTGCGGCTGAAGCGCCCCGACGTCGTCGGCTGGTCGATGGGCGGGATGATCGCCCAGAGCTTCGCGGTGCGCCATCCGCGCTCGCTGCGCCGGCTCGTGCTGCTGGCCACGGCGCCGGGCGACGGCAAGGCGGTCCAGCCATTGCCCGACGCCCTGGCGCTGCTGGGAACCGGCGACGCGGCCGGGTTGCTCGGCCAGCTCTTCCCCGCCGACCAGACCGCCGCTCGCGATGGCTATGTCACCGACATCCTGCGCCGCAAGGGCTTCTCGGGCATCGCGCCGGCGGCGGTCGTCACCGCCCAGCTCGGCGCGTCCGGACGGTGGATGGACGGCAGCGACCGCGACGGGCTGCGCGTCGGCCGCCTGCGGGTGCGCACGCTCGTCGGCGGCGGCGTCCAAGACCACCTGCTGCCGATCGGCAACCAGCGCCACCTGGCGAAGCTCATCCCGCATGCGCGGCTGGTGACCTACGCCGACGCGGCCCATGGGTTCTTCTTTCAGCACGAGCGCGACTTCGCGAAGCGCATGGGGTCCTTCCTGGGGCCCTGAGCGACGCGGCGATGGGGTAGATTCGCGGCCATGCTGCATGCCCTTGCCACGTTCGTCCTCGCCGTCGACGAGCACGAGCCCGCCAAGCTCCCGTTCTACCTCGGCGGCGGCGCGCTCGCGCTGTGGGCCGTACTCGTCGGGTTCTTCGGTCTGCGCAGCGACAGCTTCCCCGACGGCAACGGCGCGGCCCGGGCCGTGATGGGGACGTCGCTCCTCCTGGTCGTCCTCGCGATGACGACGGCCCTGATCACGTCGTAGCGGCCTTGGACGACGGCCACGCGATCTCCTACCAGGCCCTGCGCCGCGGGACGGTCGTGCGCTCGTCCGACGGCGTGGAGCTGGGGAAGGTGCGGCGGACCGAGGAGGAGACGCGCTCGCACATCTTCGACGGCATCGTCGTCGACACGCCGCGCGGGCGGCGGTTCCTCGACGCCCCGGAGGTCGCGCACATCGCAGAGCGCGCCGTCATCACGACGTTCCCTGCCGCCGAGGCCGATCGGTATCTCACCGAGATCGGCTCGCGCGCCGGCCGCATGGCCGCGAACACGACCACGGCGCGGCGCATGAAGCGCTTCGGCCGCGACCTGCGCTCGCGCTGGGACCGCCGGTGAGGATCCGCCGCGCGGCCGCGCTCGCGACCGCCGCAACCGCCGCGACCGCGGCCGTCGCCGTGGCGGGCGGGCCCCGGGCGGCAGCCGGCCCGACCGGGAGCCTCGTCGCCACTCCGGGGGCGGTGACGCCGGGCGCGACCGTCGCGCTCGACGCCTCCTCGTTCCAGCCCGGCCTGGCCCCGATCGCCGACTACGCATGGGACTTCGACGGCGACGGCGTCACCGACCGCACCACCACGACGGCGCGGGTGACGACGACCTACGCCACGGTTGGCACGTTCTCGGCACGGGTCACCGTCTCCGACACGGCGGGCGGCACGGGCTCGGCGACGACGTCGGTCACGGTGCGCGCCGTGATCGCCAAGCCGACGGCCAAGGTCCCCGCCAAGGGCAGCAAGGGCCGCGTGACGGTCTCGTTGACGTGCGACGTCAAGTGCGCGGCGGACGCCTCGCTGACGCTGACGAAGGCGACCACGAAGGCGCTGCTGCACAAGTCGCGCGTGACGCAGTCGCGCGCGTTTGCTCCCGGAACCGGCACGCTCACCCTGCGTCTGTCGAAGGCGACCATCGCGGCGATGCGCCGGCGGCACGCCACCACCGCCGACGCGACGGTGCGGCTCACCGTCCTCGACGAGGCCGGCGCGCGGCGCACGATCAGCCGCACGGTCACGATCAGCCGCTGAGCACTCAGCCGGCGGCCGCCGGGCGGACGAGGTAGCCGCGCGCCTCGCGCAGGAGGTCGCGCTCCAGGACCACGGTCGCAGCTGCGGTCACCACGGCGTAGATCGCCAGCTCCCCGAGCGCTCGGCCCTCCGTGCGCGGCCCGCTCTCGAGCGCCCGCGCCAAGGCGACCGCGCCGACCGCGGGCAGCGAGGGGGCGATCGCCCGCAGCGCGTGGCGCCCGAGCGCGAAGCCCGCGAAGAGGCGCCGCAGGAAGAACCCGCGCACGACCAGCACGCAGGCGGCCTGGACGGCGAGGCCGATCGCGAGCCCCTCGAGGCCGTCGGTGAGCATCAGCGGGATCGCCGCTCCCACGAACGCGACGATCGCGACCACCGAGGCGACCGCGATCGGACGCGTGTCGTCGCGCGCGCGGAAGTAGGCGTCCCAGTTGAAGCCGAGGTGGTTGGCGGCGGCGACCACGCCGAACCACTGCAACAGCACGATCGCCGGCACCCAGCGGTCGCCGATCCCGAAATGCACGAGGTCGGCGGCGAAGAGCGCCAGCCCCAGGCCGAACGGGACCGCCCACATGAGCGCGAGGCGGTTGGACTTCACGAAGGACTCGTGCAGGAGCGCGGTGCGGTCGGCCGCCGCGCAGATCGCGGGATAGAGCGTTCCGGTGATGATCTGGTCGACGCGGTCGCTGAACTGCGAGACCGAGGCGGCCAGCGTGACCGCCCCCACCGCCTCGATGCCGAGGTGGGCGTTCGTGGTGATGATCGCGCCCTGCGCGGTGACGATTCCCGCCAGGCCGGCCAGCAGCAGCGGCCACGAGAACGAGGCGTATCGGCGCAGCGTCCCGCGGTCGTAGCGCAGGCGCAGCGGATAGGGCGAGCGCGCGACGGCCACGAGCGCCGAGCCCCACGTGCCGGCCACCACGCCGCCGATGAACGACCAGTAGCCCGCACCGGCGACCGCCAGCGCGACAGCGACGGCGAACCCCAGCAGCGGGTCGACGGCCTGCACGAGGCGCTGGCGGACGAAGTCCATCCGCCGGTAGAAGATCCACAGCGGCGCCTGCAGCACCATCGCCGGGAAGATCGCCATCAGGACAAGCGCCGGGGCGATCAGGTCGCTGCGGTGATACAGCAGCGCCATCAGGGGGATCGCGGCTCCGAGCACCAGCGCGAAGGCGCCCATGGAGAGCGCCTCGAGCGTGAAAGCGCGCTGGAACGCCCGCTCCTGGTCGAGGTCGTCCTGCTGGATGTACTTGTCTCCGACCCCGGTCTGCTTGAGCCACATCAGGGTGCCGAGCGAGATCAGGATCACGCCCCAGATGCCGTAGTCCGCGCGCGACAGGTAGTGCGCCAGCACGAACCCGCGGACGAGGTTCAGCCCCGACAGGCCGGCGAGGAATGCGCCGTTGACGACCGTCCCGGTGGCCGAAAGCCGGCGCAGGCCGCTGCTGGGGCGACCGCTCATGAGGCAACCAGCAGTCGGCCCATGGCCGGAGCGTAGACTCAAATGCCATGAGCGAGGAGACCCAGGCCGAGACCGGCCAGGCAGGTGGCGTAGCCACCTCCAAGGACACGCTGAGCGTCACCGACAACCGCACCGGGCAGACGTACGAGGTCGAGATCACGGACGGGACCGTCCGTGCGATGGACTTCCGGCAGATGAAGGTCGACGAGGACGACTTCGGCCTCATGACCTACGACCCGGCGTTCACGAACACCGCCTCGACCCGGTCCGCGATCACCTTCATCGACGGCGACCAGGGCATCCTCGAGTACCGCGGCTACCCGATCGAGCAGCTGGCCGAGCAGTCGACGTACATCGAGGTCGCCTACCTGCTCGTGCACGGCGAGCTGCCCACCCAGGCCGAGCTGGAGCAGTGGACGCACGACATCACCATCCACACGTTCGTCCACGAGAACGTCAAGGAGTTCATGGGCGGCTTCCGCCACGACGCCCACCCCATGGGGATGCTTCTGGGCTCGGTCGGCGCGCTGTCGACGTTCTACCCCGACGCCAACGAGATCCAGGACCCCGAGAACCGGGCGATCCAGACGATCAGGCTGATCGCGAAGATGCCGACGCTCGCGGCCTTCGCCTACCGGCACACGATGGGCATGCCCTACGTCTATCCGGACAACGACCTCGCGTACCCGGGCAACTTCCTGAACATGATGTACAAGATGACCGAGCTCAAGTACGAGCCGGACGAGCGCCTCGAGCGCGCGCTCGACATCCTCTTCATCCTTCACGCCGATCACGAGCAGAACTGCTCGACCAACGCCGTGCGGTCGGTGGGCTCCTCGCAGGTGGACCCCTACTCCGCCGTCGCCGCCGGCATCGGCGCGCTCTACGGCCCGCTGCACGGCGGCGCCAACGAGGCCGTCCTGCGGATGCTGCGGCGGGTCGGCGCCAAGGACAACATCCCCGACTTCATCAAGGGCGTGAAGGAGGGCAACGAGCGCCTGATGGGCTTCGGCCACCGCGTCTACAAGAACTACGACCCGCGGGCGAAGATCATCAAGTCGGCCGCCGACGATGTCTTCGAGGTCACCGGCGTCAACCCGCTGCTGGAGATCGCGCTCGAGCTCGAGCGGATCGCGCTCGAGGACGATTACTTCGTCCAGCGCAAGCTCTACCCCAACGTCGACTTCTACTCGGGCCTGATCTACGAGGCGCTCGGCCTGCCGGTCACGATGTTCCCCGTCATGTTCGCGATCCCCCGCACGAGCGGCTGGGTCGCGCAATGGCTGGAGCTGGTGACCGACAAGGAGCAGAAGATCGCGCGCCCGCGCCAGATCTACACGGGCGAGCGCTCGCGCGACTATGTCGGGATCTCCGACCGCTCCTGAGTCGCCGCGGGCGTAGAGTCCGCGCCCATCGGCTGGACCCTCACCATCCGCAACGGCCCCAAGGTCGAGCGCGAGCGTCACGACGAGCGCGATGACGCGCTGACCGCGCTGGAGGCGACCTTGCGCCCGCTGTCCGCGACGGCGCACCGGCCACCCGTGAAGCTCCTGCGACGCGAGATCGAGCCCGTCCAGCAGGTCATCGCGCGCGGCGAGATCGCCGGGCCTGGCCGCGTCCGCGGCGGCGTCGACGTCCGCGGCGACGGCTCGGCGGAGGCCTGGACCGGGCGCTGGCGCCGGCGCGTGATCGAGCAGCGCTCCGGCGAGGACGCGTTCGCGGCGCT
>JAWVFZ010000013.1:0-4875 GCA_033855555.1 Solirubrobacteraceae bacterium | reverse complement strand
CTCGCCGAGGCGGTCCCACAGCGGCTCCATCGCGCCGGTGCCGATGCCGCGCAGCGACTCGGCCAGGGCGCCGGGCTCGTTGTCCAGGATGTCGGCGCGCCACAGCTCGGCGGCCTGCGGCGGCGTTCCGTCGAACAGCGGTTGCGCCACCCAGCGCTCGGCAAAGGCCTCGATCGTCTCGCGCTCGGTCGCGGCCGCCTGCGCCTCATCCGCGGCGCGGCGCTGCGCTCGCTCCGCCGGATCCGCGATGCCGGCCGTCGTCGCGACGAGCACCAGCCGCTCGACACGCTCGGGCGCCGCGAGCGCGACATGGAGCGCGATGCGCCCGCCCATCGAGTAGCCGGCCAGCACGAACGGGTGCGCCACGAGCCCGAGCACGTCCTCGACGCAGCCGGCGAAGCTCACCGGGCGTCGCGAGGACGCGCTGCCGTGGCCGCGCAGGTCTGGAGCGAGCGGACGGTAGCGTTCGCGATCGAGGCGGCCCACCACCGGATCCCATAAGCGACCGGTGCCGGCGAACCCGTGCAGCAGGACGACCGTCTCGGTCACCCCCACAGCATCCATGAACGCCGCCGATCTCGACACCCACGTCCTCCTGCGGGCGTTCACCGACGAGCTCGTGCGCAGCGGGGTGCGGCATGCCTGCACCTCCCCCGGCTCGCGCTCGACGCCGCTCGTCCTGGCGCTCGTCCGCGACGGGCGCCTGCAGACGCATTCGCACATCGACGAGCGCGCCGCCGCGTTCTTCGCGCTCGGCCTTGCCAAGGCGACCGGCGAGCCGGTCGCGATCGCGTGCACGTCGGGAACGGCCGCGGCGAACTTCCTGCCGGCCGTCGTGGAGGCCCACGAGGCGGGGATCCCGCTGCTCGTCCTGACCGCAGATCGCCCGCCGGAGCTGCGCGAGGTCGGCGCCGGGCAGGCGATCGACCAGCTCAAGCTCTACGGCTCGGCGGTGCGCTGGTTCTTCGACGTCGGCACCCACGACGCGTCAGCCGAGCCGTGGATGCGCGCGCTGGCCTGCCGCGCGGTGCACGCGACGCTCGGCGCGGACGGGCGGCCCGGGCCGGTGCACCTGAACTTCCCGCTGCGCGAGCCGCTCGTGGCGCCGACGGAGCTGCCCGCAGGCCTCGGCGGTCGTGCCGACGGCGAGCCGTGGCTGCTGCGGCGGGACTCGCCCGCCGTCCCCGGCGAAGAACAGCTCGCCCGCTACGCCGGGTGGATCGCCGCCAACCCGCGCGGTGTGGTGGTCGCCGGCCGGGCCGAGCGCGAGCAGCCGGCGCTGGGCGAGGCGCTCGCGCGCTTCGCCACCGCGGCGGGCTGGCCGCTGCTGGCCGACCCCCTCTCGTGGGCGCGGCGCGGCGCGGCCGCGGTCGCGCACTACGACGCGCTCCTGCGCTGCGAGCCGTTCGCCGCGGCGCAGCGACCCTCGGGCGTGCTGCGCGCCGGCGACCTGCCGACCTCGAAGCCTCTGCGCGCCTGGCTGGCCGCGCTCGACGCCGAACAGGTCGCGTTCGATCCGGAGGGGGTGTGGCACGACCCCGACGCGACGCTGTGGACGGTCCTGGGCGCCGATCCTGCCGGGACGCTCGATGCCCTCGCCGAGCGCGTGCAGCCGGGCGATCCAAGCTGGCTCGAGACATGGACCCAGGCCGACGCAGCGGCAGCCGCCGCGATCGACGAGGAGCTCGCCGAGCACCTCGGCGAGCCGCGCGTGGCGCGGGAGCTGGGCGCACTGCTGCCCGGCGCCGCAACGCTGTTCGTCGCCTCCTCGATGCCGGTGCGCGACGTCGAGACGTTCTTCGCCGCCCGCGCCGACCCGCCGCGGGTCCTTGCCCACCGCGGGGCCAACGGGATCGACGGCACCGTCTCCGCCGCCTTCGGCGCGGCTGCCGCGGGCGGCGGTCCGGTGGCGCTGTTGATCGGCGACGTCGCGCTCGCCCACGATCTCGGCGGGCTGCTCGCCGCCACCCGCCTCGGTCTCGTCCTGACGATCGTGCTGATCGACAACGCCGGTGGCGGCATCTTCGACTTCCTCCCGGTGGCCGCGGCCGCGGATGCGTTCGAGGAACATGTCGCGACACCCACCGGGCTGGACGCGAGGCGGATCGCCGAGCTGTTCGAGCTCGGCTACGTCGCGCCCGAGAACCCTGCCGAGTTCGCCGACGCCGTGTCCGCGGCGCTGATCGCGCCACGGACGTCGCTGATCCACGTGCGATCGGATCGCAAGGCCAACGTCGCCGAGCACCGCGCCGTCTGGGACCGCGTGGCTCGGATATACGTCCAGTAGCGGTTTTGCGGGCGGTGTGCCTGGGCAGGGGGGTCGGCCATGGAGATCGCCCTCGAAATCCTCGCCATCTGGACCGCCTGCTCGCTCGTGCTCGCGGTGAGTCTGAGCGCTGTCATGAAGCACGCGCGGGTGCTCCGTTCCCAGCGTGTACCCGTGGCGCGCGAGTCGATTCGCGCGCGGCTCTAAGACAGCACGGGCAGGAGCGCCTGGAGCTTGACCTCGGTCTCCGCAAGCTCGGCGGCCGGATCTGAATCGCGCACGACGCCCACCCCTGCGTAGCAACGCGCGACGCGGCCCGTCAGCAGGGCGCAGCGCAGGGCCACGCAGAACTCGCCGTCCTCGCTGGTGTCGGTCCAGCCCACCGGCCCTGCGTACCACCCGCGGTCCAGTCCCTCCAGCGCGGGGATCAGCGGTGATGCGACCTCGATCGGCTCTCCGCCGACGGCAGGGGTCGGGTGCAGCATCCCCGCGAGCTCCACGACGCCGATCGGCGCGGCGAGCTGGGCACGGATCGGCGTGGCAAGGTGCTGGATGTTCGCCACGCGCACGAGGACGGGCTCTGGCGCGGCTGTGACCCAGACGGCGTGCGGGCGCAGCGTGCGCTCGATGCGCCGGGTCACGATCGCCTGCTCCTCGCGATCCTTGGCCGAGCGCAGCAGTTGCTCGCCGAGATGGTCGTCCACAGCCGGGTCGGCGCTGCGGCGGATCGAGCCGGCGAGCGCCAGCGTCCCGGTGCGCATGCCGTCGCGACGAACCAGCAGCTCCGGGCTGGCAGCGAGGAACGCGCTGTCTCCGCGTCCCGCACAGAAGACGAAGCACGACGGGAATGCGTCGCGCAGCACGCCGAGGACCGCGCCGGGATCGTGATCGGCCGGACCGTGGACCTGGACCTCGCGCGCCAGCACGATCTTGTCCAGAGCGCCCGCGCGGATGCGCTCGACCCCGCGCGCCACGGCCGACTCGTAGTGCTCGGGCGGCATCGCGCTGCCGACGCGCACGCGCCCCGCCGGCGCCGGGTCCAGCAGCGGAAGCGGCGCCTGGCGCAGCTCGCCGAGCCGGCGCTCGATCCGCGCGAGCAGCTCCTCGGGAACGTCATCCGGCGCGGCGACCGCCGCGACCGTCAGCCGAACCTCGCCCGCGCGGCGCACCAGCAAGACCTCCGGCACGTGGAGCGACGCCGGCGCATAGCCCGCCCAGTGCGGCCGGTCGCCGCCCTCCGGTGCGAACGCGAAGCCGCCGAGCGCGGCGAGGCCGTCGTCGGGCTCGCACACGGCCTCCGCGGCCAGTGCGCGCCACTCCGCCGCGACGACCCGGAAGCGCTCGGGCCCGCTTGCCTCGAGCTCGGACACGCACCCGAGCGCGGCGCGGGCGGCGCCGCCCCGGTCTGGCTGCTCAAGGCAGAACCAGGGCTCGCCGGGCCGGCGCGAGGCGACGGCCACCGCGGTGGGGTCCACGCCGGGGTCGACCGCCCAGCCGAGCGCGGCGATCGCCGTGGCACCGCTGCGGCGTGCGCGATGCACGGCCTCGGCGAGGCGGCGGGTGAGGATCTCGCGCTCCCCCGACGGCAGTGCGAAGGGGTGCTCCTTGGCGCGAACGGACACCACCGTCAGTTTACGACTCGCGGACCGGCTTGAGACCGTTGTGACACTGACACGCACGCCCGCGCCCAGCACGATCCTGCCCATGAACAAACCGCTGAAGATCATCGCCGGGCTCGTCGGGGTCGCCGCGCTCGCGCTCACGTGCTTCGAGCTCGTCAAGCTCATGGACATCGGGACGTGCGCCTCCGGAGGCCCGTACGTCTCAGCGCGCCAGTGCCCGGATGGGACCGGCAGCAAGATGCTGATCCTCACGGGCGCGATCTTCGCCTTCACGATCGCGCTGATCGCGAGCGGTCAGGGCATGTTCTTCTTCGGGCTGCTGTTCTGCGCGCTCGCAGCGGTCTTCGTTCGCGGCGGGATCACCGAGGACAGCTTCGGCGCGGTGGGCTTCGGCGTGGGCGGCCTGTTCGCGATCATGGGCCTGGTCCCGCTCGTGATGGCGATCCGTGGCTGGTTCGATGGTGACTCGTCGGAAGGCAAGTCGCGCGCGGCCGGCATCGCGGCGTTCACGCAGATGGCCCAGCAGGGCGTCGTCGCTCCATCCGCAGCGGTCTTCGCGACCCCGCCGCCCGCGCCGCAATCTCAGCCGAACACCGTCTCCCAGCTGGAGGAGCTCGCCGCCCTACGCGATCGCGGCGTGCTTACCGATGGCGAGTTCCAGGCGCAGAAGGCGAGGCTTCTGGCGCGGAGCTGACACGCTCGTAGTTGAGTCGCAAGAGCTCGATCACGTCACGCACGTCGGCTTCGCTCTCTATCCTGCGCGCGGCCGGCCCGGCTCGATCCGGGAAGACCGGGTGATGCGTGATCCGGCCCTGCTCCATCAGCTCCGCCCACACGTCCTTGGGGAAGCCGAAATGCGCGGCGTGGTCGCCGTGCAGGTGGCCGATCTCCCGGCGCCCGACCTTGAAGGCGAACTCCCCGCGCCTGCCGATGCCGGCTTCGACACCCGGCCAGGAGGTGACCTCCTCGGTGATCTGCTCACTCGCT
>JAWVFZ010000012.1:0-7407 GCA_033855555.1 Solirubrobacteraceae bacterium | reverse complement strand
CAGGCCGACGCGAAGCTCTCGGCCTTCAACGCGAGGGTGATCGGCGCGATCCGCCGCGCCGACCCGCGCGGCCTGGCGTGGTACGAGCCCAACGTCTTCTTCAACAACGGCCCGGACACGTTCGTCGTCTCCGGCGGCGACGCGCACGCCGGCTTCTCGTTTCACGACTACTGCCTGTTCGAGCCCGAGACGCAGTCCAATAGCGGCTGCGACCAGTTCGACGACCTGGTGGTCGCCAACGCCGAGAAGCACGTCGCCGGCACGGGCGACACGCTGATGCTGACCGAGTTCGGCGCCACGGACGACCGCAGCAACAACGAGGCGATGGTCGACCGCGCCGACCGGACGATGGTGAGCTGGATGTGGTGGCAGTACTGCGGCTGCAACGACCCCACCACCACCGGGCCGGGCAACGCGCAGGCGCTGGTGGTCGATCCGAGCCGGCCGCCCACCGGCGACAACCTGCAGGCGGCGAAGCTCGACACGGTCGTGCGGCCCTACCCCCGGCTGGTGTCAGGCACGCCGCGCAGCTGGTCGTTCGACCGCGACACGAAGACGTTCCGCGCCGAATACACCACCGCCCGCGCCGCCGGCGGGCGCGCGTTCGCGGCTCGCACGCGCAGCGAGTTCATGATCCCCGCACGCCAATACCCCGGTGGCTATGGCGCCCGGGTCCGCGGCGGGGCGATCACCTCCGCGCCGGGCGCGCCGGTACTGCGCGTGGCCGTCTGCCCGGGCGCGACCAGGGTTCGCGTGACGGTTACCCCGAACGGGCCGAGTCGCCAGAGCTGCGTCGTGCGAAGGGCCCGCTCCTGAGATGCTTGTCGGCGACCGCGCCCACCGCGACCCGCCGACATCTTGATCGACCGCCTCCTCCTCGGCTCTGGCCCCTCGCCCGTCCCCCAGCGGGTGCTCGACGCGCTCGCACAGCCGACGATCGGCCATCTCGACCCCGCGTTCGGCGCGGTGATGGAGGAGGTCGCCGAGCTCCTGCGCGCGACGTTCCGGACGCAGAACCGCACCGCGTTCCCTGTCAGCGCGACGGGCAGCGGCGGCATGCAGACGATGGTCGACAACCTCGTCCGGCCCGACGACCGCGTCATCTGCGGCGTCCACGGCCTGTTCGGCGAGCGCATGGCCGACGCGCTCGGCCGCCGCGGCGCCGAGGTCGTCCGTGTCGAGGCGGAGTGGGGCCGCGCACTGCCGACCGAGCAGCTGCTGGAGGCGGCACGCGAGCCGTTCGCCGCGTTGTTCGTGGTGCACGCCGAGACGTCGACGGGCGTCGCGCAGCCGCTCGACGGGCTCGCCGACGCCTGCGCGGAGCACGGCGCGATCTTCCTGGTGGATTGCGTCACGTCACTTGCCGGCCATCCGCTGGAGCTCGACGCAAGCGGAGTCGACGCCGCGTTCTCCGGTTCGCAGAAGTGCCTCAACTGCCCGCCAGGGCTCGCCCCGTTCACGGCCAACGAGCGCGCGCTGGAGCGCGTGCAGGGATCGCCGTCGTGGTACTTCGACCTGCACGCGGTGCTGAATTACTGGCAGGCTGACGGCGGGCGCGCCTACCACCACACCGCGCCGATCAACATGATCTACGCGCTCCGCGAGGCGCTGACGATCGTGCAGGAGGAAGGGCTCGAGGCGCGCTGGGCGCGGCACGCGACGGCGCACGAGGCGCTGCGCTCGGCGCTCGCACTGTTCGGCTTCGAGCGCATCGCGCCGGCGGGCGAGCAGCTGCACCCGCTCCTGGCGGTGCGGCTGCCCAAGGGCGTCGACGACGCGACCGTGCGCGGCGCGCTGCTTGCCAACCACGGCATCGAGGTCGCCGCCGCGGGCGCCGGCCCGTTCGCCGGTCAGGCCTGGCGGATCGGCGTCATGGGCGAGGGCGCGCGCCACGGCGCCCAGGAGCGCCTGGTGCGGGCGATCGCAAGCGAGCTGCGCGTCGACGCCACCGTCGCCCTCGATGCCCTGGCCGACGGCTGGGCCACGGCGTGACGCCGGACCCGCGCGCCTTCGCGGCGCTGCTGTGCGACTACTGCCTCGACGTCGAACCCGGCGAACAGGTGCTGGTGCGGTCCACCACGCTCGCCGCGCCGTTGCTGCTCGAGCTGCAGGGCGAGATCCTGCGCCGCGGGGCGTGGCCGCTGCTGCGCGTCGAGGTGCCGGGCGAGGCCGCCTCGTTCTACGCAAACGCACGCGACGAGCAGCTCGACGACTTCCCGCCACTCGCGCTGACCGAGGCCAAGAAGGTGAACAAGGTCCTGAGCGTCCAGGCGCCCGCGGATCCGCGCGAGCTTGCCTCCACGGACCCCGAGCGGATGGCGCGCGCCGCGCGCGCCCGGCGGCCGTTGCGCGAGGCGACGCTCTCCAAGCGCTGGTGCTCGTCGCTGTGGCCGACGCCCGCGCTTGCCGCGCAGGCCGGCATGGCCGAGGGCGACTACGCCGCCTTCGTCCAGCGCGCGCTGTTTCTCGACCAGGGGGACCCCGCCGCCTCCTGGGGCGGCCTGCGTGCCTTCCAGGAACAGCTGATCGAGCGCCTGTCGAAGGCAGGCGAGCTGCGGCTGGAGGCGGCGGGCACCGACCTGACGCTCAGCGTCAAGGGCCGCAAGTGGGTGAACTCCGACGGCCGGCGCAACATGCCCTCGGGCGAGGTCTTCACCGGGCCGCACGAGGCCAGCGCGAACGGGACGGTGCGCTTCACCGTCCGCAGCGCGCCGTCCGGCGTCGACGTCGACGGCGTGCAGCTGACGTTCCGCGACGGCGAGGTCGTGGAGGCGCGCGCGACGACCGGCGAGGACTACCTGCGCGCGGCGCTCGCGACCGACGACGGGGCGCGGCGCCTGGGCGAGATCGGGATCGGGACGAACTTCGGCATCGACCGGCCGACCGGCACGATCCTGTTCGACGAGAAGATCGGCGGCACGGTCCACCTCGCGCTCGGGCGCTCGTACCCCGAGACCGGCGGCAAGAACGTCTCCGCGGTCCACTGGGACCTGATCTGCGACCTGCGCGCCGGCGGGCGGCTGAGCGCCGACGGCGAGGCGGTGCAGGAGGACGGCAGGTTCGTCCGTTGATCCGCGTCGAGTCGGTCCCCGCCGAGCTGACCCGTCCGCTGCGCCAGGCGGTGCTGCGCCCGCACGAATCGCTGGAGGAGCTGGCGAGCCACGAGCAGCCGGGCGCGCATGCGGTCGCCGCGTTCGACGGCGAGCGGCTCATCGCCGTGGGCTTCGTCGGCCCCGACGGCGAGGCCGACGACTGGCGGGTGCGCGGCATGGCCACGGAACCCGACGCGCGCGGGCGCGGAGCGGGCTCGGCGGTGCTGGGGGCGCTGATCGAGCACGCCGCGACCCAGGGCGCCGCGCGCGTCTGGTGCAACGCCCGCGTCCCTGCGATCTCGCTCTACGCGCGCGCTGGCTTCGAGGTCGAGTCCGAGGAGTTCGAGATCCCGGGGATCGGCCCGCACGTCGTGATGGCACGCCGGATCTAAGGCACGCGAGGCCGGGGTCAAGCGCTCCATAGACTGCCGGGCGTGGAACGCAAGACCAAGATCGTCGCCACCATCGGCCCTGCGTCGCGCGATCGCGAGACGCTCGTGCGCATGGTCGAGGCAGGCATGGACGTCGCGCGCCTGAACTTCAGCCACGGAACGCACGAGCAGCACGCCGAGACGGCGGAGTGGGTGCGCGACGCCGCGGGCCGCGCCGGCAAGCCCGTCGCGCTGCTGCAGGACCTGCCCGGGCCGAAGCTGCGCATCGGCGCGCTCGTCGACGACATCGTCGAGCTGAAGACCGGCGACTGCGTGACGTTCCACTGCGGGACCGACAACGGCAGCCTGGGCACCAGTCGCGACATGCAGATCACCTGGAACGGCCTGGCCGGAGCGGTCAATCCCGGCGAGGTCCTCTACCTGGCCGACGGAAGCGTGCGCCTGCGCGCGGTCAACGTGCGCGAGGGCGACGGCGAGATCGACGCCGAGGTCGAGATCGGCGGCGCGGTCGCCTCGCGCCAGGGGCTCAACGTCCCCGGCCCCGGGGTGGACATGCTGCCCGCCGTCCCCGAGGAGGATCTCGCCCACCTCCAGGCCGGGATCCGCATCGGCGTCGACATGGTCGCGCTGAGCTTCGTCCGCCGCCCAGAGGACGTGACGTTCCTGCGCGAGCACACGCGCATGCCGCTGATCGCCAAGATCGAGAAGCCCCAGGCGGTCGAGAACGCCGAGGAGATCCTGCGCGTCAGCGACTGCGTGATGATCGCCCGCGGCGACCTCGGCATCGAGCTCCCGATCGAGGAGGTGCCGATCGTCCAGAAGCGCCTGATCGCGCTCGCGGGCGCGCTGGCGCGGCCTTCGATCACCGCGACCCAGATGCTCGAGTCGATGGTCCACGCCTCGCGCCCGACCCGCGCCGAGGTCGCCGACGTCGCCAACGCGATCCTCGACGGCACCGACGCCGTGATGCTCTCGCAGGAGACGGCGGTCGGCGCCTACCCGGTGGGCGTCATCGAGATGATGGCCGCGATCGCCTGCCAGGCCGAGAAGATCGCCCCATACGAGCGCTGGAACGAGACGCGCGTGCGCCGCGACGCGCGCGACCCGTCCTACACCGTGGCCCATGCCGCCGTGGAGGCCGCCCGCGACCTGGAGCTCGACGCACTCGTCATTCCGACGCTCAGCGGCCGCAGCGTGCGCCTCGTCAGCGCGCACCGCCCGACGGTGCCGATCTTCGCGCTCTCGCCCGGCCGCGAGACCGTGCGCCGCTGCTCGCTGATGTGGGGCGTGCAGTCGGCCCACATGCGCCGCCACGAAGTGACCGAGGACCTGATCGCCGACGCCGGCCGGCGCGTGATCGAGCTCGGCTGGTGCAAGCACGGCCAGCGTGTCGGGATCACGGCCGGGCTCCCGAGCGGGCGCCCGGGGAGCACGTCGCTCATGCAGATCCAGCAGCTCTGAAAAGCCCACGGCGGTCCGCGACCGGAGTACGGTCAGCTTTCCGGTCCCCGTCGAAGGGAAGCCTTCATGTCCGCTCGTGCCCTGGCGCTTGCCGCCGCCCTCTCACTCCCCGTCTCCGCCGCGTTCGCCGCCGGGGCCCAGGCGCCGACGGCGAAGCTCAAGCTGTCGCGCTTCGCCAAGGGGGCCAGCGGGATGACGTTCGACGCCACCTTTGGCCTCGGGGCCGACGGCAAGCCGCGCATCCTCACCGATACGAAGCTGACGCTCCCGACGGGCACGAAGTTCAACACGAAGGCGATCGCGCAATGCGCGGCGACCGCCGATCAGCTCAACGCCGCCGGCGGAGCCGCGAACGCGTGCCCGCCCGCGTCCGAGCTCGGCACCGCGACGGCCGAGGCGTACATCGGCGACGCCCCGGACCCGCTGGAGTTCACGGGCTCGGTCTGGAACTACGCCGACGAGATGCTGATCGAGCTGGACCTTGGCGAGACGCCCGCGTACTACATCGACGGCGTGATCAAGGCCAACACCGTCGACTACGCGCTCACCCTGGCCGAGTCGCTCAACGCGCGCGCGACCAAGGTCTCGCTCAAGGTCGACAACGCCGGCACCAAGAAGAAGCCCTACCTGCGGATGCCGCCGGCCTGCCCGAAGGGCAAGTGGACGGCACGCGATGTCAACACGTTCTCGGGCGGCGCGACGGAGACGGTCAAGACGACGGTGCCGTGCAAGAAGACGAAGAAGAAGCAGTAGAGCGCCGCAGCAGCCAGACGCCGAGCACGCCCTCGACCGCCAGGAGGCAGATCGCCACGATCGCCTCCGGCGAGCCGAGGTTGCCGATGTTCCCGCCCAGCGCGGTGTAGGCGAACGCGCGCGGCGCCACGCCAAGCGCGGTCGCCGCCGCGAAGACCGCGAGCGAAACCGGCGTCAGCCCCGCGGCGTAGTTGACGAGGTTGTAGGGGATCCCGGGCGCGATGCGGGCGAGCAGGACGCTCTGGAACCCGCGCGCGCCCACCCAGGCGCGCAGCGCGGTCAGCCGCGGCCCGGCGACGTCGACGACGGCGTCGTGCGCCCACCAGCGACCGAGGGCGAACGCGAGCGAGGCGCCGCAGGTGGCTGCGACGATCGAGACGGGCGTCCCCAAAGCCGTGCCGAACAGCAGCCCGCTCGCGCCGCTGAGCAGCGGGCCCGGGAACAGCACGACGGTCAGCGCGCTGGAGACGACGATGAACACAAGCGGGCCGGCCGCGCCGTAGCCGTCGATCCAGTCGCGGACGCGCTGGGCCGACAGCGACCCGGTCAGGGCGAACAGCGCCAGGAACGTGACGAGCACCGCGGCCAGCGCGATCAGCCGCAGGCGGGCGCTCACCGGCGGGCGTAGAACTCGGCCTCGGCGCGCCCGAGCTCCGTCACCGGCGCGTCGCCGTAGGCCCACTCCCGCGTGATCCGGTGCCAGTTGGCCTTCGCGCGCAGCTGCCCCAGGACCGCGAGCGTCAGCGTCTCGAGGCGGCGCCCGAAGAGGTGGTCGGGCGGCAGCGTCTCGTGGCGCATGGAGCCCCAGTGGCGTGACCGCGGATCGCTCATCTGGATCATCACCTCGGTCGCGATCTCAGGCGTCAGCAGGATCTCCTCGTCCGTCGTGTACCACCAGGTCAGATCGTGGAACTGGGCCATGATCTTCTCCTCGGTGTAGTGCGCCGGGTCGCCAAGGAAGCCGCCGTTGTGCAACAGCTCGATGAGCCCCTGGGCATCGCCCGCCGTGCCGAGGCGCTGGGTCTGCAGCTCGAACTCGGCCACCTCCGCCGGGATCCGCTTGAACAGGCCGAAGTCCAGGAACGCCATGCGGCCGTCGTCGAGGAGCATCGAGTTGCCCGGGTGCGGGTCGCCGCTGAACTGGTGGTGGCGGTACATCGAGCCGAAGTAGAAGCGGAAGATGATCTCGCCCGCGCGGTCGCGCTCGGCCTGGGGCAGCTGCTTGAGCTCCTCGAAGCCGCGGCCGCGCACGAACTCCGAGACGACGACCTTCTCCCGCGACAGCCGCGTGATGACATCCGGGACGACGATGAACGGGTGGCCCTTGAAGATGCGCGCGAGCGCGCGCTGGTTGGAGGCCTCGAGCTCGTAGTCGAGCTCCTCGTCGATGCGCGCGCGGATCTCGTCGCCGAGCGCCTTGGGGTCGAGCCCAGGCGCGACGCGCTTCATCAGCCGCAGGATCATCCCCAGGTTCTGCATGTCGGCGCGCACGGCGGACGCCACGCCCGGGTACTGGACCTTCACCGCCACATCGCGACCGTCGTGCATCCGCGCCTTGTAGACCTGACCGATCGAGGCGGCGGCGATGGGCACCGGGTCGAACGTCTCGAAGACCTCGTCGAGCGGCTCGTCGTACTCGCCCTCGATGACCTTCTTCATCTGCGCGAAGGAGACCTTTGGCGCGGCGTCGCGCAGCGCCGCGAGCTTCT
>JAWVFZ010000011.1:0-7985 GCA_033855555.1 Solirubrobacteraceae bacterium | reverse complement strand
CCTGGAGGACTTCACCGTGCGCGCCGCCGAGCACGCTCGCGAGCTCGCGGAGCGGATGGAGCGCCAAGAGGCGAGCGTCCGGCGGTTCCTCGAGCTCAGCGGCGAGGAGTTCGACGAGGCCGGCTAGCGGCGGCGGCAAGCCCGCGTTCACCGCCCAGGGGCTGAACGCGCGCCGGGACCCGCCCAGCGCCGCACGACGACCGCTGCGGCGAGCGCCACGCCGACGACCACCTCGCCACCCCAGATCGCGGGGTGGTTCAGCAGTCCCCCGCCGCCCCATATCTTGAACCGCGTCAGCAACGCGACGGCCAAGGGCTCACACAGGAATGCGAGAGCCACGGCGAGCGGAGCGACACGCATCGACCTCGATGCCCACAGCGCGCCGAGTGAGCCGTACACCAAGCCGCTGAGCACGCCCCACTGCTCGTAGGTGTTGAGGGTGCCGGCCGCCAGCCGCACCTTGTCGTACCAGGGATGCGGCCCCAGATCGAGGATCGCGGCCTCCGAGAGGTAGAAGCCAATGAACGCCGCCATCGTGACCGCGATCCCGAGGATCGCGCCGCGCGACGGCCGGACCGCGAGCGCTCCGCCGAGGAAGGCGACCGCCACCCACGGCGCGCTGAGGTTGCCGATGACGCCGCGGGCATCGCTTTCCTGCCCCTTGAGGACCGCCATCGCAACGCCGAACATGAGCCCGCCGAGGACGACGTATGCGACCTTCCTCCCCACGAAGTTCCCCCAAGGTCGGTCTCAGAAGGAGCGCCAAAGCTCAACGCCGGCCAGAGTTTGGTGAAGCTACCGGACGGCGGACCGGCGGGTTGAACAACCATCTAGCCTCCGGCGCCCTTGCGCCGCCGCCTCCCGCTCATCGTCACCGCCGCCATCGCGTTCATCGCCGTCAGCCTGCTGCTCGCGCGTTGGCTGTCGACCGAATCGACCGAGCGCGACAAGGTCCATCGCCTGCTGGAGGCCGAGGCGCGCGGCGACGGCGCGGCGGCCCTCGCCCAGTTGCACGGCTGCGCGGACGCCCGCTGCCGGGCGCTCGTCATGGGCAGCGCGCGAGCCCTTCGCCGCCGCGGCGCGGTGAAGATCCTCAACTACGAGTCGGGGACGTCGTACGCGCTGGGCTCCGCGACCGGCGTCACCCGGGTCGCATGGACCTCGCTCGAACAGGGCCTACCCGTGGTTCAATGTGTGACCGTGCGGCGGGGTGGATCAGTGCTCTCCGGACGGTCGGTTACCCTGCTGCGCATCTCCGCTCCGATTAACCGGCAGGGGAGTTGTTAATCCGGTCCATGCCCCGCCGCGCCCTTGTCTCACTGCTAGCGCTGCTCGCCACCGCCGCCGCGGCTGGCCCTGCTGCGGCCCAGGCGCCGAACTACTCGCCCGACACCCCGCAGGCCCGCACCCTGTACGAAAACGGGCCCTCGGGGCGCTACCTCATGGGCGGCAAGTGGCTGTTCCGGCGCGATCTCAAGGGTCAGGGCCTCGCCGAGGCGTGGCAGCGCCGTACGTCCACCGCGGGCTGGTCGCTGACGACCGTCCCGAACGCGTGGAACGCGACGGACGAGTCCGAGGCCTCGATGCGCGGCGGCGTCGGCTGGTATCGCAAGGACTTCCGCCTTCCCAAGAAGGCCACGCGCCTCTCGTGGGTCGTCCGCTTCGAGTCGGTCAACTACCGCTCGCGCGTCTGGCTCAACGGCAAGCGGCTGGGCTCGAACACAGGCGCCTACCTGCCGTTCGAGCTGCTCGTGCCCGCCAGCGCACTGCGGCGCTCGGGGACGAACCGGCTCGTGGTGCGCGTGGACTCGCGGCGCCACCGCTGGGACTTCCCGCCCGCCGGCGACAACGTCGAGGGCAACTCGATCGGCGGCTGGTGGAACTACAGCGGCATCCTGCGCGAGGTCTACCTGCGCGCCGTGGACGGCACCGACTTCTCGGCGGTCCAGGTGCGGCCGGTCCTGCCGAGCCCGTCGGGCCCCGCGACGATGCGCTTCCGCGCGCTCGTGCGCAACGCAGGCAGTCAGGCGCACGCGATTCACGTGACCGCGACGTTCGGAGGCAGACCGCTCACCCTCGGCACCCGGACGGTCCGCGCCGGCTCCACCGCGGAGTTCACCGGCTCGATCAAGGTCGCCAACCCGAAGCTGTGGTCGCCCGACTCTCCGACGCTGTATCCGGTGACACTGCGCGCGGGGGCGGCGCGCTACTCGCTGAAGACCGGCATCCGCTCGATCAAGGTGGTCGACGGGCGGCTGATGCTCAACGGCCACAAGCTCAACTTCCGCGGCGTCGGCCTGCACGAGGACTCCAAGCAGGTGGGATTCGCGATCGACAACAACGTGCGCGATCAGTTCATCGCGTGGACCAAGGAGCTGGGGGCGACGCTCCTGCGCAGCCACTACCCGGTCCACCCCTACCTCGAGGAGCAGGCCGACAAGCTCGGGATCATGCTCTGGTCGGAGATCCCGGTGTACTCCGTCCACACCGAGTACCTCAAGATGGCGAGCGTCCGCCGGCTGGCGGCCAGCGAGCTGAAGAACAACATCCTCACGAACTCCAATCACCCGTCGATCATCGTCTGGTCGATGCAGAACGAGCTGAGCTCGCGCACCGGTCCCGCCCAGTCGACGCTCATCAGCTCCCAGGCAGCGCTCGCGCACAGGCTGGACCCGTCGCGCCCGGTCGGACTCGCGGTCGCGGCGTACCCGAGCGCCGGCTGCCAGGCCGGGTACGCGCCGCTGGACGTCGTCGGCGTCAACGACTACTTCGGCTGGTACCCGGGTCCCAGCGGCACGCTCGCCGACGAGGACGGGCTTTCGCCCTATCTCGACGCGGTCCGCGCGTGCTACCCGAACAAGGCGCTGATCGTCACCGAGACCGGCGCGGAGGCCAACCGCGACGGGCCCGAGGAGGAGAAGGGCACCTACCAGTTCCAGTCGGACTTCGCCAACTTCCACTTCGGCACGTACGCGACGAAGCCATACCTCAGCGGCGCCGTCTGGTGGGCCCTGCAGGAGTTCCGCGTGCGGCCGTCGTGGAACGGCGGCAACCCGCGCCCGTCCCCGCCCGTCCACACCAAGGGCCTGATCACCCAGGACGGCGTCCGTAAGCCCGCGTTCTTCGAGCTCCAGCGGATCTTCAAGGCCACCGATCAGCTCGGCACCGGACCGCGCTGACCGGGCGCGACTCGCTACCATCCGCCGCCGCATGGCCAAGGCCCAGTCCACAACCCTGACCGTCGAACCGCGCGCGTCCGCCCACTCCCGGGCGACCCGGCGCCTGCGCCGCGCGGGCCGCGTGCCCGGCGTCCTCTACGGGCGCGGTGCCGACCCGCAGCCCTTCTCCGTCGACGAGCGCGATCTGCGCCTCGCCCTCGCCGCCGCCGGCGCCGTCTTGGACGTGGAGCTCGACGGGTCGAAGACCTCCGCGATTCTCAAGGACTCCCACCGTCACCCCGTCCGCGGCGAGGTCCTGCACATCGACCTCCTGCGCGTCGACCTCAACAAGCCGATCCAAGCGCAGGTCGTGCTGCACCTCGTCGGAGCCGACGATGCACCCGGCGTCAAGGAGGGCGGCGTCCTGGAGCAGGTCACCCGCGAGATCACGGTCGAGGCGCTGCCCAACGACATCCCCGAGACGATCGAGCACGATGTCTCGCACATGGAGATGCTCGCGACCGAGCACCTCTCCGCCGTGACAGCGCCGCCCAACGTCACGTTCACCGACGACCTCGAGGAGACCGTCATCGCCTCCGTCACGCCCCCGCGCGTCGAGGAGGTCGACGACGAGATCGAGGCCGAGACCGGCATCGTCGGCGAGGAAGGCGCGCCTGTCGCCGAGGGCGAAGGCGAGGCCGGTGGCGCCGAGGGCGCGGCCGAGGACGCCGGCGCCGGCGGCGACGAGTAGGTGAAGCTCTTCGGCGGGGTCGCCCCCGCCGAATGGTTGATCGTCGGGCTGGGCAACCCCGGCCCCCGCTACGAGGGCACGCCGCACAACGTCGGCTTCGAGGTCGCCCGTGCACTGGTCGAGCGCTGGGGACTCGGCCAGCCGCGCAAGAAGTTCAACGCGCTGCTGGCCGACGGCCGCCCGATGCCCGGGGGCCCGCGGATCGCGGTGCTGCTGCCCCAGACCTACATGAACGAATCGGGCAACGCGGCCGGTCCGGCGCGCGGGGCACTGAAAGTCAATCTCGACCACGTTGTCGCCGTCCATGACGAGATCGACCTGCCGTTCGGCGAGATCCGCACGAAGCTCGGCGGCGGGCTGGCGGGTCACAACGGCCTGCGGTCGCTGAAGGCGGGCTTCGGGTCGCCCGAGTTCGTCCGCGTGCGTGTCGGCGTGGGGCGCCCGGACGCGACCGACCCCGAGATCGTGTCGGCGCACGTGCTGGGGAAGTGGCGCGAGTCGCGCGACCAGGTGCGCGAGCTCGTGGACCGCGCCGCGGACGCGGTCGAGGCCCTCGTGGAGGGCGCGGAAGTCCCTTAGGCGCTACTTCACGGTCAGGCGCTTGACGGCGCGGGCGATCACGCCGTCGGCGTCGGTCGCGATCGCGATGACGACGATCCGGGCGAACCGGCGCCGCAGGCGGACCTTCAGCGTGCGCGACCTGCTCTTGATCTGACCCTTGCCGCTGCCGACGAGCGTTGCGTCCGGGGTACGGATCTCGACGCGGATATTGGCCTTACGCCCCGTGGTGACGCGGGCGCTGACCACGCGTCCCCGGGCGCTGGCAGCGAGCTTGACCTTCAGCGGGTTGGGGTCGCCGATGACGAGCTTCGCCTTCGTGGCGTCCTGTGCGCCGCTCGGATCGGTCACCTGCACGCCGGCGTCGAAGGCCGCAGACGAGACATATGTCTGCGTGAGCTTCGGGTTGTTGGCGTTGTCGACCTCGTAGCCGGGCTCCCCGTCGATGTCGAACCGGTAATGCAGTGCGTCGCCATCGGCATCCGTCGAGCCGGATGCGTCGAAGCTCACCTCGCCGCCCACCGGGGCGATGCCCGGCGTGATCGTCAGCACGGCGACGGGCCTGTGGTTGCCGGGGTCCGCAACGGTGAACGACGTCGCGTCGGAGTACGTCGCGACGTTGTCGTAGGCGCGGACGCAGACGGCGTGCGGGCCGGGCGCGGCGAAAATCCGGTCGAAGCCGCCGCTCGCGGTCCTCGTCGTCCAGTCGAACGGGCCTGACGGGTCGCACTCGAGTCCCCAGTCGTAGAAGACGAGCCCTTCGGCCTGCCCGCTCGGGGCGGCCGTGAAGTGGACCGCCTCGCCCGCGAGGGCAGGGTCGGTCTCGCGATGGACGACGACGCCGTCGATCGCGGCAGGGGCGGGAGCGGCGGGCGCCAGAAGCGCGCCGGCGACGAGAAATGGGACAACCCGTCGCACCGTGCGACCATACCCGGCGATGCCGCTCGACTGGGATGCCGACACCTACACGCGCGTTGCGGCGGGCGTCATGGCGCTCGGCCACGAGGTTCTGGGCGGCGTCGATCTGCGCGGCGATGAGACCGTGCTGGACGCCGGCTGCGGGTCCGGCGAGATCACCGAGCAGCTTGCCGCGCGCGTCCCCGGCGGTCGCGTGTATGCCGTTGACGGTTCGCCCCGGATGGTGTCGCTCGCACGCGAGCGCATGGGCGATCGCGCGACGGTCTGGCTCTCGGACCTGCTGGAGCTGGAGGTGCCCGAGCCCGTGGACCTCGTCTTCTCGGCCGCGACCTTCCATTGGATCGCCGACCACGAGCGGCTCTTCGGGCGCCTGCGTGCTGCGCTGGCGCCGGGCGGCCGGCTGGTCGCCCAATGCGGCGGCGCCGGGAACATCGCCGCGATCGTGGCTGCGATCGAGGCCGTCAGCGGCGAGCGTTGGAGCCCGTGGAACTTCGCCGGACCGCAGGAGACCGAGGAGCGGCTGCGGGCGGCGGGGTTCGCCGAGGCGCGGGCGTGGCTGACCGATCGGCCCGTGACGCCCGACGAGCCGCTGGAGTTCCTCAAGACGGTGATCCTGGGAGAGCACCTCGCGCGGCTGCCCGAAGCCGAGCGTGACCCGTTCGCCCGCGCCGTGCACCAGCGGATCGGCGCCCGTTTCACCGCCCACTACGTGCGCCTGAACATCGTCGCAACAACCACCCCTTAGTATCGGGTGGGGTTGTCTCTCCGCCCCCTTCTCAGCCATTTACAGGATTCCGACGACGGTCGTACGCTGGCCGCGGAGGGTGGTCGTGCCTTCGTTTCGCAGTCCTTGCGGCCCTATTTGGTGGCGGCGCTGCTCGACGGAGTCGACGGATCGCTCGCCGCTGGGCACCCGGCGCTGGTGGTCGCCGGCGACGACCGCCAGGCCCGCGACCTCGCCGCCGACCTGCGCCACTGGCTGGCGCCACGGCCGGTGCGCTTCTATCCCAGCCGCGGCGTCACCTACGAATCGCACCTCGCCCCGCCCGCCCACCTCGTCGGCCTGCGGGTCGCCGCGCTGGACTCGCTGCTGAACGGCGGCGAGGAGGAGCCACCGGTGGTCGTCGTCAGCGCGGTGGCGCTCAGCGAGAAGGTCCCCGACCCCGCCCTGCGCCCCAGTGCCTTCACGATCCGCAAGGGCGATCTGGTCGACCTCGACGAGGTCGCAGCCGACCTCGTGGCGGCCGGTTACGAGCGCGTCGACCAAGTCGAGGATCGCGGCCAGTTCGCGGTTCGCGGCGGGATCCTCGACGTCTACCCCGCAACCGAGGACCGCGCGGCGCGCATCGACCTGTTCGACATCGAGGTCGACACCATCCGCTGGTTCTCGACGTTCACCCAGCGCTCGCTGGGCGACACCGACCACATCGAGATCGCGCCCGCGGCCGAGCTCGCGGTCGAGCACCGCGAGCTTGCCGAGATCGCTGCGCTCGAGGACGAGCGTCCGGACGTCGCCGAGCTGCTCCCAGTGGATCGCTTCCACGCGTTCCTCGATCTGGCGCCGGCCGACGCCGCGGTCGTGCTGGCGGCCGAGGAGGAGGTCGCCCCTGCGCTGGCCGACCACTGGCAGGACGTCTGCGCGGCCTTCCACGACGCCGATGCCCACCATCTGTACGTCAAGCCCGCCGACATCGAGGCTGCGCTGGACGACCGCGCGCGCATCCGGCTCAGCTCGATGTCGTCCGACCAGCCGTATGAGTTCCGCGCCCAGGCGGCCGACACCGGCGCGCGCTCGCTCAAGGAGGCCGAGAGCGAGCTCGAGAAGCTGGCCCGCTCCGGGTACACGACGGTCGTCGCCTGGCCGCGCCGCGGCGAGGGCGAGCGCGCGGCCTACAATCTCGCCCGCGTCCGCGCCAAGTGGCTGGGGGAGGAGGGCGAGGCCGACATCCGCTTTGCCGAGGCGCGCCTGCGCGACGGCTTCATCGCGGGCGGCCTGAAGCTGGCGATCCTCCCGGACCACCGCCTCTTCCGCAGGCGCCGCGCGGAACGCGAGGCGGATGGGATTCCCGCCCGCCCACAGCGTGGCGCGCTGCGCTCCTTCGCCGACCTGCGCACCGGCGACATCGTCGTCCACGAGGACCACGGCGTCGCGCGCTTCGCGGGCTTCGAGACCAAGACGGTTGCGGCGATCACGCGGGACTATCTAGAGCTGGAGTTCGCGGGCACGGACAAGGTGTTCATGCCCGTCGACCAGCTGACGAAGATCAGCCGCTACGTCGGCGCCGGCGGCGCGCACCCCGCGCTCTCGAAGCTCGGCGGCAAGTCGTGGGAGACGCTGAAGGCCCGTGCCCGGCGCGCGGCGCAAGAGCTCGCCGGCGAGCTGATCAACCTCTACGCCGAGCGCAAGCGCCGCCAGGGCCACGCGTTCCCGGAGGACTCCGAGTGGCTCGGGGAGTTCGAGGCTGCGTTCCCATGGACCGAGACCGCCGACCAGCGCGAGGCGATCGAGCAGGTCAAGGCCGACATGGAGGCGCCGCGGCCGATGGACCGCCTGATCTGCGGCGACGTGGGCTACGGCAAGACCGAGGTGGCGCTGCGGG
>JAWVFZ010000010.1:0-4758 GCA_033855555.1 Solirubrobacteraceae bacterium | reverse complement strand
GTGGCCGCGCTGACGCCATGGATGTGGTTCGTCGGCCTCTTCCTGATCGCGCTGCTGGCGTTCGCCTACCCCAACCCGATCGTCTTCCTGATCCTGATCATGGGCGCGCTCGACGTCCACCGGCGCTGGAAGGCCCGCCACGAGCAGGGCGACTACTACAAGGTCTCGCCGCGCAACCGCGCGATCGTCGCGGTCGTCTACATCGGGCTGATCATCCTGCTCGCGATCGGGCTCGACCTGACGCACCTCGCGCGCGACATCCCGTAACGACTCGCCGTGCGACTACTCGCGATCGTGGATCGCGCGCTGCATGTCGCGCTTGGTCTCGCGCTCCTTGATCGACTGGCGCTTGTCGTAGCGGTCCTTGCCCCGCGCCAGCGCAATCTCGACCTTCACCCGCGGACCGCTGAGGTACATGCGCGTCGGCACCAGCGTCAGGCCGCGCTCGGAGATCTTGCCCGCGAGGCGCTCGATCTCGCGGCGGTGGGCGAGCAGCTTGCGCGGGCGCTCCGGCTCGTGGTTCTCGCGCGACGCCGGCGCGTAGGGCGCGATGTGCACGTTGTAGAGCCACAGCTCGCCGTCGCGCAGGATCGCGAAGCCGTCCTTGAGCTGGACGCCGCCGTCGCGCACCGACTTGACCTCGGTGCCCTGCAGCACGAGGCCGCACTCCAGCTTGTCGAGGAACTCGTAGCGAAACGAGGCCTGGCGATTGGAGGCGACGTCGCCCGGCGCGGTCTTCTTCTTGTTGCCCTTGGCCACCCGACCACCTTAGAAGGCGCCGGTTAAAAACTGCGGGGCGCCCGGAGGCGCCCCGCAAGATTGCCTGAGGCTGAACCAGATGGGGATCAGGTCCCGTCCGGCCTCTCAGTGCGGATGTCGATGACGGCTGTCCCCCGCATCGCACACCCAGTATCGACCACTTCTCCCCATAACTAACTAGAACGAACGTCCAGTGTGTCCTGTTCGTCAGTGCTTCTTCACGACGATCGTCATGAGCATGTCGTCGTGCAGGGAGCAGTAGATCTTGTAGGTGCCGGGCTTGATCAGCTTGCGCTTGAACGTGTAGCCCGTGGCCACGAGGTCCGACGAGAAGACCTTGACGCCCTTCGGGCGCTTGCCCAGGTTCACATCGTGGGTGTCGCCGACGTCGTTGGGCCACACCCACTTGATCGTCGTGCCGGGCTTCACGGTCAGCTTCAGCGGGTCGTAGAAGTTGTCGTGGATCTTGACCGTCTTGGTCAGCGTGCTCGCGCCCGTCCCGGCCGAAGCCGGGACGAGCAGGAGCGCCGTCGCGAGCGCGAGGACCGGGAGCGCGCGGCGCATCAGACCCCGTACGCGTCCTTGGAGTACAGGACCAGCGGCGTGATCGCACCCTGGGGGGCGTGATCGTGCTTGATCCATGCCGTCTCCTGGTCGGGAGCCGTCGCCCAGCCCACGGCGACGTTGCGGGTGTCCTCGCTGTAGGCGTTGGCCCCGGTGAACGGGCAGGTCCCGACGAACGTGCTCTGGTCTGTGGGCAGCGTCACCTGCACGCCGGTGTTGCCGGCGACGCAGTTGTCGGAGCCGTTGCCGTCGTAGAACACGTCGCGACCGTTGAGGTCGGTCCCATTGAGCCCGAATTGGTTGTTGGTGATCTGGTTGCCGATCAGCGTGCCGTCGTTGACCGCGTCCTTGAGCAGGAACTGCTCGAGCATCCCGGCGCCGAGGCTCCAGTTGCCGAAGATGCGGTTGTTCTGGATCACGTTGCGACGGCCGCCGAAGATCAGCACGCCGACCCCGACCGGGTAGGGCACGTCACCGGTCGCAGGCGGCCGCAGCTTGAACGGCGCGCCCTTGTAGTAGTCGAAGTTGTTCCAGAAGATGTCGTTGTCGGTGATGACGTTGTCCTCCGGCGGCGGGAACTTCTCGCTGTCGAGCGCGTTGGGCACGATCCCGAGCCCGTTGTTGAACCACTTGGACTTCGTGATCGTCACGTAGCGCATGTTCGTGCCGCTGAAGCCGAGCACGTTGCCGTAGGACACGACATCCGACACGATCGAGCGGATCGGCTTGGTCTGCTTGGGCGTCTGCCCGATGTAGAACCCGGAGTCGTTGTTCCAGGCGCCGACATCGCGACGCATCTCGCCGCCGATCGAGTTGAACGCGTAGAGGCCGTAGACGCCGACGTACTTCGCGACGAGGTCGTTGAGGTGGTAGCCCTTCGCGTTGGTCACGAAGAAGCCGTTGCCGTCGTAGTGCTGGGTCTGGATGCCGCGCACCGTGACCTCGTTGGCGCCGTTGATGAGCACGCCGTTGGCCTTGGCGGCACCCTTGAGGCTCTTGCCCTCGAGCACGACCTTGGACGGGTTCTTCGTGTTGCCGATCAGCGACAGGTAGCGCTTCTTGGCGCCGAGGATCTTCACGCCCTCCTTGTAGGTGCCGTCGGGCACCTTGACCGTGTCGCCTGCCTTCGCCTTGTCGATTGCCTTCTGAATCGTCTTGAGGCAGCCCTTGGCCTTCTTGCCCTTCTTGGCGCACACCGTGTACGTGTGGTGCTTGCCACCGGGCTTCGTCTGGACGTTGCCGGGGTCGCCGGGCGGTGGATAGGTGACTGCGCCCGCCGGCGCGGCCAGAGCCAGGCCGGCGATCATGGCGATGGGGACGAGAACTCGCATATGGGACTCCTCCTACGGATTGACGAGAAACCAGCCCGCCATCCCGGCGTCCTGGTGTGTGAAGACGTGACAGTGGTAGAGCCAGCGGCCGGCATTGTCCTCGCGCCAGCGTGCGGTGACGACCTCGTTGGGACCGACGGTCGGGCAGTCGACGTCGCGGTCCCCTTCCGTCCAGCGATGGCCGTGGACGTGGAAGGTGTGGAACATCGAGTCGCCGCCGATGACGTGGATCGCGACGTCCTGGCCGACCGTCGCGCGGATCGTCGGGGTGTTGCCGGCGAAGGCGCGGCCGTTGATGCACTGGAAGACGCGCCGCACGCCGGTGACCTGCGGCGGCAGCTGGTGGAGGACAAGTACCTCCTCGACGTCGGGCGCCGCGGCGCCCTTCTCGCGCACGATGAGCGAGCCGAACAGCCCGCGCGTGATGTTCACGCTGTGGTTGGGGCCGTGGTCGTGGTAGGGCCAGACGCCGACCGAGTCCGGCACGCATTCGAAGGTGTAGGTGAACTCCTCGCCCGGCGCCAGGAACCCGCCCGCCCGCGTGAAGTCGCCGAGGTAGGTGCCGTCGTAGTCGGGCGTGTAGCGGACCCCGTGGGGATGGAGCGTGACTGCCTGGCCGAAGTGCTCGTCGCCGTTGCGCATGTGGACGACGATCGTGTCGCCGACCTCGCCGGTCAGCGTCGGGCCGCCCATCTGCGCCGGTCCGATCGGCGTTGCGAAGCCGGTCGAGTACAGGCGATAGCCGAGTGCGCGGAACTTGCGCTTGCGCGGCACGCTCATCTTCATCCATTCGTCGTGGCCGGTCGGCACGGGATCCCAGATGAACGACTCGGCCTGCACCCAGTACTCGCGGGCCTGCCCGCCGGGCTGGGGGCGCGGGGTGTCGAACGTCAGAGCGTCGACGGCATCCGTGCCGAGCGCGCGGGGACGTCTGACCGAGCGCGCGGCGGCGTCGGCGCGCGCCACCTCGGAGCGGGTCTGGGGCCCTCCGCCGCCCAGCGCGCAGACGAGAGCGCCGGCTCCGGCGGAGTGCAGGAAGTTGCGTCGATTCAAGCTGGGCGGAAAGGGGTGGGACCGGTGGAATGCACAAATGTACGGGAACTAGGCGACAGCGTCGGCCATCAGAAGGTCCACGCGCCCCCGTGGGGCTTCGACGCGCTCGACGCTCACCCGCACCGGGTCGCCGAGTTTCAGTTGCGCGCCCGAGCGCGTGCCGTGCAGGACGACGCCGTGCTCGTCGAGCTCCCACCACTCCCCGTTGGCACCGCCCAGCTTGCGGATCGGAAGCATCCCTTGGTAGCTGTCGCCGAACACGATGAACGCGCCCGCGGAGATGAGCGAGATGATCTCGCCGTCGAACTCGGTCTCGCGGCCGCGCTTGAAGAGCTCGCGCTCCAGCAGGAAGCACCGTGCGATGTCGTCGGCGTCGCGCTCGATGAGCATCGCGTCGCGCTCGCGCGAGGACGTCCACTCGCCGGCCTCCGGCATCGCGCTGCGCCGCGGCGCGTCCTCGCCGCCGCCGATGGCAGACAGCAGCGCGCGGTGGCAGATGAGATCGGGGTATCGCCGGATCGGCGAGGTGAAGTGGCAGTAGGCCTTCGAGTGCAGGCCGGCGTGGCCGAGGTTCACGGGGTCATAGCGCGCCTGCTTGAGCGATCGCAGCAGGAGCGTCGTGAGCCCGCGCCGGCCGTGGCCCTGCTTGCGCACGTGCCTGTCCACGGCGCGCGAGATCGCGCCGACGGCCGCGGCGGCCTCGGACGGCGGGAGCTGCTCGCGCAGCGGCGGCGTCGGCACGCCGAGCACCGCGAGCTTGGCCACGAGGTGCTCGACAGCCGACGGCTCGGGCGGCTCGTGCACCCGGTACAGCGTCGGGACGCCGCGGCCGGACAGCAACCGCGCAACCGCCTCGTTGGCGGCAATCATCAGGTGCTCGATCACCCGGTGGGACTCGGTCTGCACCTGCGCGTCGCCGCTGACGACATGGCCGCGGCGGTCGAAGCGGAAGTCGGGCTCGGTGGACTCGACCACGAGCGCACCCTCGGCCTCGCGCTTGTCGGCAAGCGCGCCCGCCGCGGCCCGGGCCGCCGCCAGCGGCTTGGCCCAG
>JAWVFZ010000009.1:0-9935 GCA_033855555.1 Solirubrobacteraceae bacterium | reverse complement strand
CCGAGCAGTCGTAACCGCTGTCGTTGAAGGAGCGGTGCCCGCCGCCATAGCGATAGGGGTAGCGCGCGATGCGGTTGCCGGCCGCGACACCGCGCGCGAGCAGCCCCGAGACGCTGCTGGCGCTACGGGTCTGGCCTCGCATCTTGAGGATCGGGCGGTGGCCCTTGACGCCGAGCGCGGCCCATGTCGCTGGGCCGGCGACGCCGTCGGCAGCCATGCCGCGGGCGCGCTGGAAGCGGTTGAGCGCGCGCTTGGTGCCAGGACCGAACACCCCATCTGCCGCGATCCGGAGCCGGCGCTGCAACAGTCGGACAGAGCTTCCGCGCGGCGCGGTCGAGCGAGCGCGGCTCCGCGCCGGTCGGGCCCGACGGGCTTGCTTGAGAATGGGGTGGTGGCCTTTGACGCCGAGTGCAGCCCATGTCGCTGGGCCGGCGATGCCGTCGGCGGTCATGCCGTGGGCGCGCTGGAAGCGCTTCAGCGCGCGCTTGGTGCCGGGGCCGAAGACACCGTCGGCCGACAGCCCGAGCCGGCGCTGCAGCAGGCGCACAGAGCTGGGGTGCGCCGCCTTGCCGCTGGCGGCAGTGGAGCCGCGACGCACGATCGCCCGCCAGGTGGCCGCGCCGACGACGCCATCGGCGCGAAGATGATGGCTGCGCTGGAAGCGCTTGACCGCGCGCTTCGTCCCGGGGCCGAAGACGCCGTCGGCGTGAAGGTGCAAGGCGTGCTGGAGGGCCACGACGGCGCGGCCGTGGTCGCCCGGATGAAGGGTGCGCCTGGCTTGAGCTGCGGCCGGGACGGCGAGCGCGACGAGCAGCGCGACGAGAAGATGTCGTGTTGAGGACCCCATAGAGGGCGACGGCACTCAGCCGAAGACCGGAAGAAGCGGAACCTAGCAATCAAAAACCCCGCGTTTGCAGGATCTCTTGCAAAGGCAGGAATGCAAGGATGCGTGCAATGGAGCTATTGATCGTCGAACACCAGGCCGATGCGCCCGCCGGGCTCGTGGGGGAATGGGCGGCCGAGCGGGGCGGGCACATGCACGTCGTGCGCGTGCATGCCGGCGATCCGTGGCCGGAGCCGAAGACGGTGGGGAGGGCGGTGGTGCTGGGGTCCGACCGCTCCGTTCATCTCGATCCGCCGGGCTGGCTGGGGGACGAGCTGGACTGGCTGCGCGGGCTGGACGCCGCGGGCGCGCCCGTGCTCGGGCTCTGCTTCGGCGGCCAGGCGCTCGCGACCGCGCTGGGTGGCTCGGTGCGGCGTGCCGAGCGGCCCGAGATCGGTTGGGTGGACGTCCAAGGCGAGCTGGCAGGCGCCTGGTTCGCGTGGCATTTCGACACGTTCTCGGCACCACCTGGGGCACGCGAGCTCGGGCGCACGGCAGCCGCCCTCCAGGGCTTTGCGAGCGGTCCGCACATCGGCCTGCAGTTCCACCCGGAGGTCACGCCGGCGATCGTGGACGGGTGGGTCTCGACGGGACGCGGGGATCTGGACGCCGAGCGCCTGGACGGCGAGGCGATCCGCGCTCGGAGCACGCAGGAGGCGGAGCGCGTGCGCGCGGCGGCGTTCGCGCTGTTCGACAGTTGGGTCGCCTCTGACAGGATTGCGGCATGAGCCACCGCGTCGTCGACGTCGAGCAGGTCGAGCCGGCCGGTCCGGGGGGCGCGGTGCGCTTCGTACGGCGCGAGCTCGGCACACGCGCCTTCGGGATCAACCAGTTCGTGCTGGAGCCGGGCTTCGCGGGGCCCGAGCACGACGAGGGGACCACCGGCCAGGAGGAGGTCTACGTCGTCATCGGCGGCGGCGGGACCATGAAGGTCGATGACGTCTCGGTCGCGCTGCAGGTCGGGCGCTTCGTGCATGTCGATCCGGGCACGCCGCGCCAGGTGGTCGCAGGGCCCGAAGGACTCGTGTTCATCACCGTGGGCGCTCCGGCCGAGAAGCCCTACGAGCCGCGCGGTCCGTTCTAGGGCTCTGCAGGGAAGCGCGCGAGCACCCAGGCCTCGTCAAGCTCCACGCGCCGGTAGGACCTGCCGTTCACGAGCACATAGTCGCGGGTGCGCACGTTCATCGGCAGGTCGCGTTCGACCGGGTACCACTCGTTGTGCTCGCGGACGAGCTGGTTGACCGCCTCGAAGTCCCAGTTGCGGGCAATCTCGCGCCAGCGCCGCGGGAACTCCAGGCGGTCGACGACACCGCGGAGCCGCTCGTAGGCGCGTTGGAGATCGCGCTCGTGGTCGCGCGTCGCTTTTTCGATGTCGCGGGCGCGCTGCATGTAGCGCGGCAGCGCCTCGCCACGTAGATACGCCTCGACGGATCGCTGGCGCTGGCGCGCGTGCTCGCCGAGCGGCTGACCCTGGCCGGTGTCGTCGATATGGCTGCGCTCGATCAGGCGCTCGGCCGCGGTCGTCACATCAGGGGACTGTGATTCACGTTCCATGCCCGCTAATGCAGATTATGTAGAGCGACCGGGCGAGAAACGTGCCTGTGGTCAGAGCGCAGCCGCATATCGGCGCAGCTGCTCTCGTCCATCGCCGATCACCGGGAGCCCGTGCGCCAGCAGCAGATGGTCGAAGTCGAGCTCGTCGCAGAGACGCATGAACGCCGCCGCCAGGCCACGCCGGTCCGCATCGGGATCGTCGCCCATCAAGGAATCCGGAACGGGTTCCAATGGCCCGTCGCCGTCTCGGATGACGCCGTCGGCGACCGCTAGCGCGCGATGTGCCGGCGCGAACACCGCGAACTCGTCGTCTGAGAGCGCACCTACCTCATACGCCTTCAGGTCTCCGGGCAGCTCGTCACCGTCCTCGTAGCCGGCGAGTTGCGCGCGCACGTCGCCGAGGTCCCAGAGCCCGGCCTCGGGCACGTGAATGATCACGTCGTCGCCTGCGAGCAGCTCGCTGTCCCGCAGGTGATGCCGATTCGTCAGCACGATCGCGCGGACTTCGAGGTCGGCGACCACGCTGCGGTCGCCGTCGGGCAGCAGCGGGTTGATCAGGATGCCTTCTTCCTCGAGCGCGTACGAGGACACTGTCCAGCGGATCTTCGGGTGGACGGCGGTCCAGTGGCGGATTCCGGGGAGCAGCTGTGCCATGTCAACGGCGAACGAACAGATGTTTGCGTCTGCGCGCAGTGGATACACCGAAATCATGCCCACAACGCAGACAACCAAGCGCCGTACCGCAGCGACCAAGCGCAGCACCACCGGCAAGAAGGCTGCAGGCACACGTGCCCGCCGGACTGCCGCGACCAGTGCCAGCCGCGCGAAGACCAACGCGAAGCGCAGTGTCAACCGTCCGCGCGCCAGCGCGGCGAGCAAGCGTGCCCGCCCGGTCATCGCGCAGGCCGAGTTCGTCGGCGCGGTCGTCGGCAATGCCGTGCAGACCGGTGTGACGGCGGGCTCCAAGGCCGCCGCTGCCGTCAGCAAGCGGATCGCGAACCTGATCTAGCTGTCCGCATCACGCGGATGAGTACCGAGGGCGCCGAGAGGCGCCCTCGGGCCGTTCTCACACGAGGCTGCGGGCCTCCAGCGTGTTGTGGACCTCCAGGTCCTCAATCCGCGGTGCCGCGGGATTCCTCCCAGCCACAGGCATCACGCGTTCGGAAATGAAGGCGTCGCGGGCGTCCTTCGACGTCCAGGCGTCGGCGACGATCCAGTTGCCGGCGCCATCGGAGCCATTCACGTGGAACAGCATCGCGTCCGGAACCCCCGGCCCGAGGATCTCGGCGTCCATCGAGTCGAAGGCGTCTGCCTCCATCCCATCCAGATGCACGACCTGGAAGAAGCGGATGTCGGTGTGCGGGCGCGCGCTGTCACGGGTGTTATGAACCTCGAAGGTCCTCACCTGCGGCCTGTCCATTCCGGCTTCTGCGGTGAGCGGGCCGATCGAACCCTCCGCGAAGGCTTGGAACGCCGCTTCGCTTTCCCACACGTCGACGACGCGCCAGCCGCCATCCGGGCCCGGGCCGGCCACGTGGAACAGCCCCCCTGATGGCATCTGTCCGTTGAGGTCCATTTTGCGGACCACCTCGTCGTACTTTGCGGCGTCGCCCTCTGCGAAGTCCTGGATGATGCCGACAGCCATGCCGATCTCCTTTCGGGTGGGATCCAGTCGATCGTCCTCCCGCGGGATCGGTGCTGTCAAGGCTTCTGTCACTCGGCCAGCAGCCTGCGGATCCGCTTGGCCGAGACCGGTTCGCGCGTGCCGAGACCTTGTGCGAACTGGCTGACGCGCAGCTCTTCGAGCAGCCACCCGACATCCGGCCGCGGATTGCGCTGATGCTCGGCTTCCAGCTCGCGGATGGTTCGCATCCGGTCGCGGTCCACTGCAGTCGCGTCCGGCAGGCGGTCCAAGCGCCGCGCCGCAGCGCGCAGGTAGCGCGTCAGGTCGTCCAGACGCCCTACCCCCGCCGTGTTTATGAACCCCGGGTGGAGGAGGCGCCCCAGCTGGCGCGAGATGTCCTCGCGCGCCTCCTCGAACGGGTGCACCGGCAGCCGCTCCAGGCGCAGCTCCACCTCGCGCGCGGCGCCGAGCACGACCGCGACCTTTCCCAGGACGGCGACCATCTCGTCCGCCAGCTCGCCCGCGACGTGCGCGCGCAGCGCGGCGAATGCCGCCTCGTCCCAGGCGGGGCCGCCCGCGCGCTCCACGAGCGCGTCGATCGTGGCGCCCAGCGCATCGTCGAGCACGCCTTCGAGGCTTCCGTGCGGGGCGGCGGCCAGCGCCAGCTGCGTGCGGCTGTCGAGCTGGTCACGGACCCAGCGCAGCGGCGACGGGATCGTCAGCGCCAACAGCCGCCGCGTGCCCGCGCGCATCGCGCGCTCCTGTGCCTGCGGTGTGTCCAGGACCCTCACGCCGACGGTTTCGCCCTCGTCGGCGAGCGCTGGGTAGCTCCGCACGGCGTCCCCGGTTCCTTCGAGCGTGACGACGCGCGGCAGCGTGCCGGCCTCCCAGGCGCGCATCCCGTGGCGCTCCAGGCCGGCGGCTGCGGACGAGAGCTCGGCGCGCAGGAGCGGGCGAACCTGCGCGCGCAGCGCCTCGAGGTCCTCGCCCTCGGCGACGACGCGCCCGCGCTCGTCCTCGACGGCGAACCGCATCCGCAGGTGCGGCTCCAGGCGCGACGGATCCCACGCGCCTTCCGGCACGCGCACCCCGCGGACCCGCTCGAGCTCGCGCGTCAGCGCGGCAAGCAGCGGCTCGCGACGCGGCTGCAGATCCTCCAGGAGCGCTGCGGCCGTCGCGGGGATCGGCGCCAGCGCCCGTCGCAGGTCCTTGGGCAGCGTTCGCAGCAGGCTCGTGACCAGCTCCGGGCGCAGCGCGGGCACGAGCCAGTCGAAGCCCACCGCACGCAGCTGTGGCAGCACCCGCAGCGGGACGCGCACCGTCACTCCGTCCTGGTCGCTGCCAGGAACGAAGCGGTAGCTCAACGGCAGCACCAGATCACCCTGCTTCCAAGCCTCCGGGCGCCCGCGCACGTCGGCGTCCGCGTCGCCCAGCAGCAGCGCGCGCGGAAATGTCAGCCGCGACGGGTCCTGGCCGCGCGCGTCCTTCCACCAGCGGTCGAAATGGCGCCCGGACACCACGTCTGCGGGAATCCGCTCGTCGAAGAACGCGACGAGCGCCTCGTCGGCCGCCGCCAGGTCGCGGCGGCGCAGGCGGTCCTCCAGCGCCTCGACCTCCGCGAGCAGGCGCCCGTTCTCGGCGAAGAAGGCGTGGCGCGTCTCCCAGTCGCGCTCGACGAGCGCACGGCGGATGAACAGCTCACGCGCGAGCACCGGGTCGATCGCACCGTAGGGCACGGTGCGCCCTTCGACGATCGGCAGCCCGTAGAGCGTCACCCGTTCGGTGGCGACGACCGAGCCCCGCGCACGATCCCAGCGCGGCTCGGAGTAGGTGCGCCTGACCACATGCCCGGCGATCGGCTCGATCCACGCCGGCTCGACGCGCGCCGCGGTGCGACCCCACAGCCGCGCCGTCTCGACCAGCTCGGCCACGACGACCCAGCTCGGCGGCTTGCTTGCCAGCGACGACCCCGGCCAGAGGGCGAAGCGCGCTCCGCGCGCACCGGTGTAGTCGCGACCGCGCTCGTCCTTGAGCCCGACATGCGAGAGCAGGCCCGCGAGCAGCGCGATGTGCAGCTCCTCCGGCTCGGCCGGCGTCTGGTTTCGCTTCACGCCCGCCGAGCGGGCCGCGCGGCGCAGCTGCTCGACGAGGTCCTGCCATTCGCGGATGCGCAGCACGTGCAGGAACTCCGCCTTGCAGCGGCGGCGAAACGCGGAGCCCGAGAGCTCACGCTGCTGTTCGTTGATGTACTCCCAGAGCCGCAGGTAGGCGAGGAAGTCCGATCCGTCGCCGGCGAAGCGGGCGTGCGCCGCGTCGGCCGCCTGCTCCTGGTCGGCAGGGCGCTCGCGGGGGTCCTGGATCGAGAGCGCGGCCGCGATCACGGTCACCTCGTCCGCGCAGCCCAGGCGGCCTGCCTCGAGCACCATCCGGCCCATGCGCGGATCGACGGGCAGCTGCGCCAGGCGCCGGCCGACGGCGGTCAGGCCGCCGGCGTCGTCGAGCGCGCCAAGCTCTTGCAACAGCGCGACGCCATCGCGAACCTGGCGGCGGTCGGGCGGGTCCAGGAACGGGAAGTCCTCGACGTCGCCGAGCCCGAGCGCCGCCATCTGCAGGATCACGGACGCAAGGCTGGTCCGCAGGATCTCGGGCTCGGTGAACTCCGGGCGCGCATTGAAGTCGTCCTCGGCGTAGAGGCGGATGCAGACCCCCGCGGCGGTGCGCCCGCAGCGGCCCTTGCGCTGCTCGGCCGAGGCCTGCGAGATCGGCTCGATCGGCAGCCGCTGCACCTTCAGGCGGGCGCTGTAGCGGCTGACGCGCGCGGTCCCTGGATCGACGACGTAGTGGATGCCGGGGACGGTGAGCGATGTCTCGGCGACGTTCGTTGCGAGCACGATCCGCCGCCCGCGGTGGGGCTTGAAGATCCGCTGCTGGTCGGCTGACGAGAGCCGCGAGTAGAGCGGCAGGACTTCGACCCGGTCGCCCAGCCGGCCGCTCAGCGCCTCGGCGGTCTCGCGGATCTCGCGCTCCCCGCTGAGGAACACGAGTACGTCGCCGGGTCCTTCGCGCGCAAGCTCGCCGACCGCGTCGCCGATCGCATCGACCTGGTCGCGCGCCGCCTCGCCGGCGCGGTAGCGGACCTCGACCGGATACGTGCGGCCGGAGACCTCCACGATCGGCGCGTCGCCGAAGTGGCGGCTGAAGCGGTCGGGATCGATCGTCGCCGACGTGATCACGAGCTTCAGGTCGGGCCGCTGCGGCAGGAGCCGGTGCAGGTAGCCGAGCAGGAAGTCGATGTTCAGGCTGCGCTCGTGCGCCTCGTCGACGACGATCGTGTCGTAGCGGCGCAGCAGCCGGTCGCGCTGGATCTCGGCGAGCAGCAGGCCGTCGGTCATCAGCCGCACGAGCGTCTCGTCGCTGGAGCGGTCGCTGAAGCGCACGGCGTAGCCGACCGCGCCGCCGAGCGGCACCCCGAGCTCGTCGGCGATCCGCTGGGCGACCGTCCGTGCGGCCAATCGCCGCGGCTGCGTGTGGGCAATCGTGCCCTGCACGCCGCGGCCGAGCTCCAGCAGCAACTTGGGCAGCTGAGTCGTCTTGCCCGACCCCGTCTCCCCTGCCACCACCACGACCTGGTTTGCGCCGAGAACCTCGAGCAGCTGCTCGCGGTGCGCGCTCACGGGCAGCTCTGGCGGATAGCTGATCGTGGGCACGGCCCTGCGCCGTCGCGCGAGCAGGTCCTCCGTAGGTCGCGCAGGCCGGGCCACCGCCACGAAGATACGGCCCGCTACCCTTCGCGGTCCGGCGGATTGCCCACTCGGCCGGGATGGCCACTGAGGTCATCCAGCCGGGCCACGCGCCGGCCCTCGCGGCCGGCGGCCCGTCCCGGCGGCCGGGAGTGTCATAGCCACCCAGGCGCACGACACTGCACCTGGGACGTTTCCAATCAGTGGTGATCCAGGACCGGGCGGTACCGGGCGGGCCCTCGAGGCCCGTCCGGCGCCGCAGCCCTCCTATGGACGGCGCAGCCGGTGGACCGACACGCTGGGCAGCAAGGGGTCGCGCGTGGTGCGAACCGACCAGGTCGCCGGCGCCGCGCGCAGGAAGTGCTCGGCAGCCGTGCGCCCCGGATCCGCCAGCCACACCTCGCCGCGATCTCCGGTCAGGCGCGGCAACAGCTCCTCGAGCACCGGGACGTTGCGCTCCTCGTAGAGCACGTCTGCGGCCAGCACCAGATCCCAGGGCCCGCGCTCGACGATCTCGTCAGGCGCGTACCAGCTCGCGACATCGGCTTCCAGCTCCACTCCGTTGCGGCGCGCGTTCTCCACCGCGACCGCGACGGCGTGGGCCGACCAGTCGGTCGCGAGCACCCTGCCGCCGGCCAGCGAGGCCGCGATCGACGGCAGCCCGAGCCCGCAGCCCAGCTCGATCACGCGGGCGCCGCGCAGGGCACGGCCGCCGATCGCGCGGGCGAGCCCGAGCCCGCTGGGCCACAGCTCGACCCAGTAGGGCAGGAACTCGTCCTGCCTGGCGAACGCGCCCTCGTCGAGCAGCGCCTCGCCGTCGCGTGGGCGCAGGATCGTCAGCTCGCGCCCCGACAGCGCCACCGTTTCCTCGACCAGGTCGAGCTCGTCGAGCACGGCTCAGCCGCCGGCGGCGCCGAGTGCCGCGGCCGCCTCCTCGAGCCGGTCGTCGCCCCAGAAAAGCTCGTCGCCGATCTGGACGGTCGGCACGCCGAACACGCCGAGCTCGATCGCGGCGGCGGTCGCGTCCTTGACCGCCTGCTTGACGTCGTCGTCGCCCAGGTGCGCGCGCACAGCGCCGGGATCGAGCCCGGCCTCCTCGGCGGCGCTGAGCGTCTCGGTCTCCCCGAGGCGCCCGGTCTCGGCGAAGTTCCACCGAAACGCCGCGCGCGAGAACTCCCGCAGGCGGCCCGCGCGCTCCGCGAGCACGGCCGCCCGCAGCGGCAGCAGCGAGTAGTTGTCGCGCGGCCAGCCCTCGGGCCACTTGAGCGGCAGGCCCAGCGCAGCGGCGCGTGTCTCGCAGTCGCGCATCGTCGGGCCGCGCGTCTCGGCGTCGAACGACCAGGGCTCGCGCTGGGCGGCTCTCAGCACGAAGGCGAACGCGATCGGCTGCCAGCGCGCGCCGGGCAGCACATCGTCGACCCGGTGCGCCGCGATGTACGCGAACGGCGAGTTGAAGTCGTAGTAGAAGACGGCCCCGGCCATGGCCGCAAGGTACTACCGCCGCCTAGCGGAGTTCCCTGCGCACGACCAGCCGCAGCCCTGACCACACCTCGTCGATCGCGCAGACCTTCGTGTCGACCAGCCCGGTCGGCAACGCGACCTCCCGCACGACGTCTTCCGTGATGTCCGTGGCGACCTTGCTGGCGCGCTTGGGCCAGGCGATCCAGAGCATCCCGGCCGGCTCGATCGATCTGCGAAGCGCGGGCAGCCGGCGCTCGAGGTCGCGACGCGCCTTGACGAAGCAAAGGACGAGGTCGGTGCTCTTCGCCAGCCGCGCGCGGGTCGTGACGCCGGCGATCGAGAAGCCCTCGGGCGCATCGACGTAGACGGCCCGCATGCCTTCCTTGAAGCCGAGCTTCTTCGCCAGCGGCGTGCCCGAGTAGCCGGCCGCGCTCACCCCGCAGCCTCGGCGATCACCGTCGACAGCTGCGCGCCCTGCCACGCGATCGGCGAGCTGCCCTCCTCCTCCACGACGAGGCGCGCGCCCGGGATCACCCGCGCGTACTCCTCCCCCCCGCTGAGTGGATGGCCGGGATCGGGTTCGTCACGGCTGGCGACGATCGTCACGGGCACCTCGATCCCGGCGATCGCGTGGAAATCCTCGAATGGGCGCGAGCGCGGGACCTGTCGCAGC
>JAWVFZ010000008.1:0-2980 GCA_033855555.1 Solirubrobacteraceae bacterium | reverse complement strand
GCTGGACGCGTACCGGCGAGGTCGAAGCGTCGCGCACCGCGCGCGTCTGGGTGTCCGCCGAGCGCGCCCGCTGGGCGCGCGAGGAGCGCACCGTCTCCGCGGACCTCGCCGACGGCTCGGTGATCGTCGAGCTGACCTTCGCGGGCGCCGACTGGCTGGTGCGCGAGGTGCTCAAGGAGGCCGGCGACGCCGCCGTCCTCGAGCCCGAGGACGCGCGCGAAGCGGTGCTCGAAGCCGTGCGCCGGCTGCGCAGCAGCGCCGCCAAGGCAGCGCACTGAGCGACCGGGAACGCGGCGCGGAGCACGGCGTGGTCACTACGCTCCCGCGCGTGAGTCGGCGGGACCAGATCACGATGAGCGACGCGGAGGTGCTCGCGTTCCTCGACGAGGAGCGCGTCGTCACGTGCGCGTCGTTCGGCCCGCGCGGGTGGCCGCACCTGATGCCGCTGTGGTACGTGGTGCGCGAAGGAACCCTGTGGAGCTGGACCTTCGGCAAGTCCCAGAAGGTCAAGAACCTCGAGCGGGATCCGCGCTGCACGCTGGAGGTCGAGGCCGGGCGCGACGTCTACCACCTGCTGCGGGGCGTGATGCTCGAGTGCGAGGCGAAGATCCATCGCGACCTCGACACGGTCACGGGCATCGGCATGGAGCTCGCCGGGCGCTACGGCGGCGGCGAGGGCGACCCGGCCGAGATGCAAGCTGCGTTCGAGAAGCAGGCCGCCAAGCGCGTCGGCCTGGAGTTCACCGAGCGCCACCGCGCGAGCTGGGACCACCGCAAGCTGGGGAGCGCGACCTATTAAGGGGCTCATCCTCAGCGGTGGCAAGGGCACCCGCCTGCGCCCGATCACGCATACCAGCGCCAAGCAGCTCGTCCCCGTCGCCAACCGGCCGGTGCTCTTCTACGGCATCGAGGCGATGGCCGACGCCGGCATCGAGGAGGTCGGGATCATCATCGCGCCGGAGACCGGCGACGAGATCCGCACCGCGGCCGGCGACGGGTCGCAGTTCGGCGTGCGGATCACCTACATCGTCCAGGACGAGCCCGCGGGCCTGGCGCACGCCGTGCTCACCGCGGAACCGTTCCTGGGGACCGAGCCGTTCGTCATGTACCTGGGCGACAACCTGTTGCAGGGCGGGATCGAGGACCTCGTGCGGGCGTTCGAGACCAATCGCCCCGACGCGCTGATCCTGCTCACGCCCGTGCCCGACCCCGAGCACTACGGCGTTGCCGAGCTCAATGGCGACCGGGTCGTCGCGCTCGCCGAGAAGCCGCCCGAGCCCAAGACCAACCTCGCGCTGGTCGGCGTGTATCTCTTCGCGCCCGTGATCCACGACGCGGCGCGCGCGATCGAGCCCAGCGCGCGCGGCGAGCTCGAGATCACCGACGCGATCCAGCACCTCGTCGACACCGGCAAGCGCGTGGAGCCGCACGTCGTGCAGGGCTGGTGGAAGGACACGGGCCGCCTGGAGGACATGCTCGAGGCCAACCGCTTGATCCTCGACACGATCGAGCGCCGCGTCGACGGCGAGCTGATCGACTCGCACGTCGAGGGGCGCGTGATCGTCGAGGCGGGCGCGCGCCTGGAACGCGCGACGGTTCGCGGCCCGGCCGTCATCGGGGCGGGCGCAGAGCTGATCGATTGCTATATCGGCCCCTACACCGCCGTCGGCGAGGGCTGCCACGTCGACCGCGCGGAGATCGAGCACTCGATCCTGCTCGCGAACGCCTCGGTCCACGAGCTGAACGGGCGGATGGAATCCTCGCTGCTCGGGCGCAACGTCAAGGTCTCCCGTGACGTCGGCCAGCCGCGCGCGTTCCGCTTCATGGTGGGCGACAACTGCGAGATCGCGATCCCATGAGGCTGCTCGTCACAGGGGCCGCCGGGATGCTCGGCCACGACGTCGTGGCGGCCGCCGAGCGCCTGGGCCACGAGGTCGTCGCGTGGGATCTGCCCGAATGCGACCTGACCGACGCCGCCGCGACGCTCGACGCGGTGCGCCACCTCGGCCCTCGCGCCGTCGTCAACTGCGCGGCCTACACGAACGTCGACGCCGCGGAGTCCGACGAGGCCGCCGCCGAGCGCGTCAACGCCGACGCCGCCGGGAACCTTGCTCGCGCCTGCGCCGCCGCCGCGGCGCGGCTCGTGCATGTGTCGACCGACTATGTCTTCGACGGCTCCAAGACCGAGCCCTGGATCGAGTCCGACCCGGTCGCGCCGCTCGGCGCCTACGGGCGCACGAAGCTCCACGGCGAACAGCAGGTCGCCGCGGCGCTGGAGGACCACGCGATCGTCCGCAGCGCCTGGATGTTCGGCCCGCACGGCCCGAACTTCGTCGCGACGATGCTGCGCCTCGGGTCCGAACGCGACGAGGTCTCGGTCGTCACCGACCAGGTCGGCTCGCCGACGTATTCCGGACATCTCGCGCCGGCGCTCGTCGACATGGCCGAGCGCCACGACACGCGCATCTTCCACGGCGCCGGGGCCGGCTCGTGCTCCTGGTATGAGCTGACGCTCGAGGCCTTCGATGCCGCAGGGGTCGAATGCCGCGTGTTGCCCACGACGTCCTCGCAGTTCGTGCGCCCCGCGCCGCGCCCGGCCTACAGCGTCCTCGGCTCAGAGCGCGACTATCCGATCGTGCTGCCGCCGTGGCAGGAGGGCGTGCGCGCGCACCTCGCCGCCGTGAACCAGGTGGTGCCGCGATGAAGCTGCTGGTCTGCGGCGGCGCCGGCTTCATCGGCTCGGCCTTCGTGCGCGTCCGGCTCGGTGCGGGCGACGAGATCGTCGTCTTGGACAAGCTGACCTATGCCGGCCGCCGCGAGAACCTGCAGGATCTTGAGATCGACTTCGTCCATGGGGCGGTCGAGGATCCCGACGCAGTGGCGCGCGCGATCGACGGCGTCGATGCCGTCGTCAACTTCGCCGCCGAGACCCACGTCGACCGCTCGATCGCCGAGCCCGACGCGTTCGTGCGCACGCACG
>JAWVFZ010000007.1:0-3712 GCA_033855555.1 Solirubrobacteraceae bacterium | reverse complement strand
CTCGTCTGCGAGGCGATCCGCTCCAAGCCCAAGCAGATCAACACGCGCCTGGGCACCTTCGGCGAGGTCGCCTACGCGCTCGCTCCGAAGGCCGTCGACCAGATCCTGCACATGGCCTACAAGGTCTTCCCGGACTCGGCCGCCTCGCGCGGCGACAAGGACCCCGACGAGAAGGCGTCGATGGAGCAGCTGGCGATGGCGAACCTGATGAAGGGCGTGCACTGGTAGTGAGACCGACTTGACACTGACACGCCCGCCGCGCGGGCGTACCGTCGAGTCATGCTTGGAAAGCCCAGTCGTCGCACAGAGAAACGCCTCGAGGAGCACGGGGTCCGCGCTCCGGCCGTCGTGCTCGAGATCGCCGAGAAGGGCATGGCGATCACGAACGGAGCCGAGGGCATCGTCGCCAATACGACGGTGATGCTGAAGACGAAGCTGCGGGTCGAGCCCGACGGCCGACCCGCCTTCGAGGTCGAGCATCGCTTCCGGTTCCCCCAGCTCGCGATCCCGTCGGCGGGCTCGCGGATCGCGGTGATCTTCGATCCCGAGGACACCGGCAAGCTGATGCTGGACGACTCGCCGGAGTCGCAGATCCATTCGATGCTCCAGGGCGCAGGAATCGCGCCGGAGAAGGCCGCGTTCGTCGAGTCGATCAGCGCAGCCGCGATGGGCGGCGCGTCGCCCGCGGACCTCAGCGCGATGGCCTCGCAGATGTCCGGGATGGCGACGGTCTTCACCGGGATGGGGATGCCGCAAGCCCAGCCCCCAGACCCGGAACAGGCCAGGCTGAACCAGCTCGAGCAGCTCGCGAGCCTCCACGAGCGCGGCGTGCTGACCGACGCCGAGTTCGCGCAGCAGAAGGCGCAGATCCTGGCGGGCTAGTCGCGGCCCACTACAGCCGGAACACCGGAACCAAGCGCTTCTCGTGCTCGGCCTCGATGCGCGCCACGACCTCGATGTGGTCCTCCAGCAGCGTCCCGCGGAGCTTGGAGCCCAGGCCCTCGTCGACTTGGAAGATGCCCGCGGAGTTCGACATCGCGATCTCGACGCGGACGGCCTTTTCGCGGCCGGCGGAGATCGTGACGTCCTCGATCGCGTAGGCGGAGAGCGAGTGGATGTTCGCGTGGCCGGCCTCGAACGGGACGCGCGCGCGGCCCTGGGCCATGTCCAGGGCGTCGGCGACGCGGACGATGGCGCCCTCGACCGTCAGCGGCTTGCCCTTGGTGCGGTGGGAGATGATCGCGTGCATCGCCTCTGCGGCGATCAGGGTCCGCTCCGGCTCCTCGTAGGAGGAGGCCAGCAGGCCCGGGAGCTTGTCGGCCGCCAGGAACAGGCTGTAGCGCTCGTGATCCACGCGATGGATCGCCATGCCGAGGCAGTGCAGGAGCGCTCCGGCGGCGATCACGACCTCTGCGTCGCGCTCGGTCATGCCGTGATCGGTCACCACGCTGGGCTCGACGCCGCGGCGGAACAGGAGCCGCGCCAGGCGCAGCGCGATGTTCGTGACGATCTGGATGTGGACCCAGGAGTGATCGCTCATCTCCAAGCGCTCGGCGTTGACGCCGGCCGCGTGCCACCAGGCCTTGATCTGGGGATCGCCGTTGACGGCTGCGAGCAGCTGCTCGAGCTTGCGGTTGCCGCGCGTCGGGGCGCGGATCTCGATTCCGTCGATCACGCTCATGCCATCAGCGCCGCCACCGTACCGGGATCTCAGCGCGCCGCCTGCACCGCGGCGAGCACCGCGGCCGGCGACTCCGTTCCGTCGACGCGGATGCGCGGTAGCGCCGCACGATCGCCGTCCATGTGGGCAAGCCCCGGGTTTGTCGTCACCGCGGCGCGGAATCCGGCGGTCCGCACGGCTTCCTCGGCGGTCGCGTCGTAGCGCCCGGCCGGGTAGGCGAAGCCGTCCACGCGCACGCCGAACTCGCGGCGCAGCGCTGCGCGCGAGCCGCCGACCTCGTGGCGAACCGCCGCCGCGTCGAGCGTCGTGAGGTCCCGGTGGGTCAGCGTGTGCGCGTCGATCTCCCACCCAGCGGCGATCAGCCGCCGCACCTCGGCGTGCGTGATGCCGCCGGCGACCGACAGGTTCTTGACCTCGAGGTTCAGGACCCCCGGCCAGCCCAGCGATCGCAGGATCGGCATCGCGTAGCGCTCCTCGCTGCGGTACCCGTCGTCGAACGAGACCACGATCGGCCGGCGCGGCAGCGCGATCCGGTGCTGCCAGTTGTCGAGCACCGCGTCCAGCGTGACCCCGTGGTAGCCGGCGGCGGCGAGCTTGTGCATCGTGGCGCGGAAGGTTGCGGGCGGCACCCACAGCTCCGGATAGGCGGTGCCGGCCGGCGGCGCGTTGACGAGGTGGTACATCAGGATCGGCACCGCGGCGTGGCGGGGCCCGTGGCGCAGCACGACGCGGTGGACGGCCTGGTTTCGAGCGGGTGCGCGCGGCGCGGTGGACGTCGTGGTGGACGTTGCGGCGTGGCTCGCGCCCCCGCCGCACCCGGCGAGGGCGAGCAGCAGGATCCCGGCGAGGACCCGGACGGCGCGCATGCCGGCGGCCGGCCTGGCCGCGGCCTAGCCCTCCGCGGCGCGGGCCGCGTGGCTCAGCATCAGCTCGCGCTGCGCGCTGCGAGGCTCTGCGCCCGGCGTGCGGCGTACCCAGCTGCCGTCCTCGCGCAGGTCCCAGGCGTTGGTGTCGTCGCTCAGGCAGCGCTCGAGCGTGTCGAGCAGGTCGTCGCGGAGGATCGGGTCGTCGACCGGCGCGACGAGCTCGACGCGGTTGTCCAGATTGCGCGGCATGAGATCGGCCGAGCCGATGTAGACGCACGTGGAGCCGTTGCGCTCGAAGGCGAAGATCCGCGAGTGCTCGAGGAAGCGCCCGACGACCGAGACGACGCGGATGTTCTCGCTGATGCCCGGGACGCCCGGACGCAGCCGGCAGATACCACGAATGTTGAGGTCGACCTGCACGCCCGCCTGCGACGCGCGATAGAGCGCCTTGATGCAGCGCCGGTCGACCAAGGCGTTCATCTTGAGCGCGATCCGCGCGTGGGTGCCCTTTTCGTGTGCGGCGATCGTTGCGTCGATCTCGTCGATGATCCCGTCGCGCAGGAAGTTCGGCGCGGTGAGCACCTTGCGATAGCGCCCGGGACGCGCGTAGCCGGTGAGGAAGTTGAACATGTCCGCGACGTCGGCGCCGAGCTCCTCGTCGCAGGTGAACAGGCCGAAGTCCGTGTACAGGCGGGCGTTGGTCGGGTGGTAGTTGCCGGTGCCGACGTGAACGTAGTTGCGCACGCCGTCGCCCTCGCGGCGCACGACGAGGATGGCCTTCGCGTGCGTCTTCATTGCGGGATGGCCGTAGACGACGTGGACACCCGCCTCCTCCAACCGGCGTGCCCAGCCGATGTTCGTCCGCTCGTCGAAGCGCGCCTTGAGCTCCACCAGGCAGACCGCCTGCTTGCCTCGCTCGGTCGCCCGGATGAGCGCTGGGATCAGCGGCGTGTCGTCCGAGGTCCGGTACACGGTCATCTTGATCGCCAGGACGTTGGGATCGCTGACGGCCTGCTCCACGAAGCGCTCCACCGACGTCTTGAACGAGTCGTAGGGATGGTGGACGAGGATGTCGCCGTCGCGGATCGCCGCGAACATGTCGACCGGCGCGCCGTCATCGTCCTGCTGGCGCGGCTGCGTGACCGGCCCCCACGGCTCGTCGCGC
>JAWVFZ010000006.1:0-7188 GCA_033855555.1 Solirubrobacteraceae bacterium | reverse complement strand
GCGGTTGAAGTGCTGCATCTTCTGGATCGTGAAGGCGTCATGCAGGACCGTCGGGCCATTCGGACCAACCGTCAGCGAGTGCTCGTCAGTGGCCGCCGGGATACCGGAGTCGCTGGTGGTGGTCGGGGGGCGCTTCTCACTCATGGTTTCTTCCTTTGCTGGGCGTTCTTCGTCGGTGCCGGTTCGGCGGCGTGGCGGAAGGAGGATGGTCGCGCCGCGACGGGTCGCCGCGGGTTGCCCCACGGGACGGTCTTGCCTGGCCCGCGGGTCGTCAGGCGACCAGGCGGCGCTGCTCGCGCGTCTGCGCGCGAAGGTCGGCCGGGAGCACGGGCCGATAGGTGGGCTTCCACATCTGCCGGCGGACGCGGTCCTCCAGGTCCCCCTCGACGGCCAGGCCGGCGACGCCGTCGCGCTGGGCGGCTCGGGCCACGGCGGCGGCGACCGCCGCGGACGTGGCGCGCAGGCTTTCGACCTGGGGCAGCAGCGGCGCCCCGGGCGTCGAGGTGTCCACCAGCTCGGCGACGCTCTGGGCGGCCGCGAGGAGCATGCCCTCGGTGACGCGCGTCGCGCGGGCGGCGATGACGCCGAGCCCCAGACCGGGGAAGACCAGCGCGTTGTTCGCCTGCCCGATCTCGTAGGTCACGCCGTCGTGGGCCACGGGCTCGAACGGGCTGCCGGTGGCGACGAGGGCGCGGCCTTCGGTCCAGCGGATCAGGTCGGCAGGCACCGCCTCGGCCAGGTCGGTGGGGTTCGACATCGGCAGGATCACCGGCCGGCCGACGTGTGCGGCCATCTCCCGGATGATCTCCTCGCCGAACGCGCCGCGGCGCGCGGACGTCCCGATCAGGATGGTCGGATGCACGCGCCGGACGACCTCGGCGAGTCCGATCCCGCCGAGGCCCTGGTCGTGCTCCCAGCCCTCGACCTCGGGCAGCGGCCGGGCGTAGTGACCCTGGAACCCGCTCATGCCCGCCATGCCGTCTGTGAGCAGGCCGTGGCGATCCAGGCACCAGATCCGGCTCGCGGCCTCCGCGCCGGTCAGCCCTTCCAGAGCCATCGCCTTGCGGAGCTGGTCGGCGACGCCGATCCCCGCCGTTCCGGATCCGAAGACGACCACCCGGTGCTCGCTCAGCGGCATGCCGGTTGCCCGGACGGCCGCCAGGACCGCCGCGAGGTTCACGACACCGGTTCCCTGCACGTCGTCGTTGAACGTGAGCTGCCGGTCGCGGTAGCGCTCGAGGACGCGCCGTGCATTGCCGCTCCCGAGGTCCTCCCAGTGCAGCAGCGCGCGCGGGAACAGCCGCGACGCCGTCTGCACGTAGGCGTCGATGCATCGGTCGTACTCGTCGGGTGAGACGCGGGGATGGCGGAGCCCCAGGTAGAGCGGATCGTCGAGCAGGCCCTGGTTGTTCGTGCCGACGTCGAGCATCACCGCGATCGTGCGATTCGGGTCGATCCCGCCCGCGGCCGTGTAGACGGCGAGCTTCCCGACCGCGATGCCCATCCCGCCGATCCCCCAGTCGCCGATGCCGAGGATCGCCTCGGCGTCGGTGGCAACGATCAGATCGACGTCCTGTGGTCCCAGCCCGGCCCCGGCCAGCGAGCGTTCGATCGCCTCGGGTTGGTCGGCCGACAGGTAGACCCCGCGCGGGCGGCGATATTGGTGGCTGTAATGCTCGATCGCCTCGCCGACGGTGGGCGTATAGATGATCGGAAGCAGCTCGCGCAGGTGGTCTGACAGCAGGCGATAGAAGAGCACCTCGTTGCGGTCGCGAAGCTCGTTGAGGGCGACCTGCTTGGCCAGCGCCGTGGGCTGTGCGCGGTACTGCGCGTACGCCCTCTGCGCCTGCTCGGAGAGCGTGAGCACGCGATGGGGCAGCATGCCGACCAGGCCGAGCGCCTCGCGCTCCTCGATGGTGAAGGCGGTGCCCTTGTTGATCCTGGGGTCGGCGAGCACCGCGCGCCCCCGCAGCGTGGTGCGCCACGTGCCGTCGTTGTCGAGCCACACGGTTGTCATCGTCGCCTCCGCCTAGCCGACCTTGCGTGCATGACCCGCCCACTCCCTGTCGCGCAGCGGCGCCTTCTGCACCTTGCCCGTCGCTGTCCGCGCGAGCTCGGTGAACTCGACGGCGTCCGGGCGCATGTAGCGCGGCAGGCGCTCCCCGGCGAAGGCGATGATCTCCTCCGCCGACGCCTGCGCGCCGACGGCGAGCTCGACGAAGGCCTTCGGCCGCTCGCCCCACTTCTCGTCGGGCATGGAGACGACCGCCACGGCCCCGACCGCAGGGTGCTCGCGGATGGCCTGCTCGACCTCGATGGTCGAGATGTTCTCGCCGCCGGAGATGATGATGTCCTTCTTGCGGTCGCGTAGCTCGACGTACCCGTCGGGGTGGCGGACCGCGAGATCGCCCGAGTGGTACCAGCCTCCCGCGAAGGTCTCCTCGGTCAGCTCGGGATCGCGGAAATAGCCGGTCATCACGTTGTTACCGCGCATGAGGACCTCGCCGAGCGTCTTCCCGTCGGCCTCGACGTCGCGACCGGACGCGTCGACGACGCGGACGGGATCGGCGATGACGTAGTTGACACCCTGGCGGGCCAGCTGCGCTGCCTGCTCGTCGAGCGTGAGCTCCCGCCAGCGCTCCTGGGGCTCGCAGATCATGTAGGGCCCATAGAGCTCGGTCGCGCCGTAGACGTGGATCGGGCGAAAGCCGAGCTCGGTCAAGCGGGCGAACTGCTCGCGCGAGGGCGGGGATCCCGAGACGGTCGTGATCACCTCACGGCCCAGCACGTGGGCCTTCGCGTGGGCGAGCAGGGAAGCCTGGACGGTCGGGGCGCCGCTGTAGTGAGTGACGCCCTCGCCGTCGATCAGATCCCAGATCCGTCCCGGGTCGACCTGTCGCAGGCACACATGGCACCCACCGACGGCGGTGACCGCCCACGTGAAGCACCAGCCGTTGCAGTGGAACATGGGCAACGTCCAGAGGTAGACGCTCTCGGGCGTCAGGCGGGTCTCGATGACTTCGCCGAGGGCGTTCAGATAGGCGCCGCGATAGTGGTAGACGGCGCCCTTGGGCCTGCCGGTCGTACCCGAGGTGTAGTTGATCGAGATCGGCTCGCCTTCGTCCTCGAGCACGCTCGCGACCGGCTCGGAGGAACCCTCGGCGAGGAAGGCCTCGTACGGATCGCCGGGTTCCCCCGTGTCGTCGATGCGCACCGCCCGGGCGACGTCCGCGCCGTCCACCAGATGCTCGAACTCGTGATCCACGAAGAGGAAGCGCGCTCCGGAGTGCTCGAGGATCCGCGCAATATCCGCACCGTTGAGGCGGTAGTTGAGGGCCACGAGGACGCCGCCCGCCGCCGGCACCCCGAAATGCGCCTCGAGCAGCGCCGGGGTGTTCGGACAGACGAACGCAACGCGATCGCCCTTCTCCAGCCCAGCCAGGCGTAACGCCGAGGCGAGCCGGTTGACGCGCGCGCCGAATTCCCGGTAGGTGTAGCGCCGGTCTTCGTGCACGACGGCGACCCGGTCGGGATAGACCAGCACGCTGCGCTCCAGGAAGCCCAGCGGGTTGAGCTCGGTCCGGTTGGTCGGCCGTCCCGCCTGGCTGGTCTCGATCACGTCCCGGTCTCCTCTGATAGGCGGCTCAGCGTGGCCGCCGCCGTCCGCAGGGGACACTGGACCGCGGTCGTGGCGGGCACGGCCCTTCGTCCGTTCCCCGGGGCAACAGGGGTTCGACTAGCCCGTTCGGGTCAGAGCAGGAGCTTTCGCTCGCAACGTGGCGGGCATTGGGTGACCGTTGGTCGCGTGTTCGGACGTTCGTTCGTATTCGCCCTGCCGCTTCCCAGCGCCCTCAGGCGCGCGGTCGTCGGCCACCGCCTGCGGCGGAGGACCCCGTCGGTTGCCGGCCCCGAGGAGATCGACGCGCGCCTCGATGCGCTCTTCGACCACCTGCTCGAGCTGACGGCGCCGGGGCGCGAACATGCCGGCCTCGACGAAGCTGTCGCCCACGCGTGCGCGCGCGTCGCCGAATGGCGGGCGTGAGGTGCAGCCGCGTTGGTCGTAGGTCGCAGACGGTGGGCCTCGGCTACATCACAAGGCTGAGTCCGAAGTGCCGTCTGCCGGCCGATGACACGGGCGGCCCCGCCACCCAAAATCCGATCGGTGACCCGCCACCACATCGACGCACTCACGGCCGTCGCCGCAGTCGGAACGCGGCTGGCCGACGGCGCCTTCCATGCCTGGCAGTCCGCGCACATCGAATGCGATCTCGCGCTCAGGGCATGGGACGCCGCGGGGCCGGGGCGCAGCGCGACGGCGCACTTCGCCTACCGCGCCGCACTTGACCGCGAGGAGGCTGCCGCCCGCGACTTCGAGGAGCTCTGCCGGCTTGCCGGCGCCCTCACCACAACCGGCGCCACCGCTCATGTCGGCTGAGCGATCTCGACTGACCGTGCCGGCGAGCTTCGAGGATCTCGATCCCCAGGAGACGGCCGAGTGGCTGGAGGCCCTCGATGCGGTTGTCGCCGTGGACGGTCCCGCGCGCGCCCAGGACCTCCTGCAGCGCGTCATCTCCGGCGCAGCCCACCGCGGCGTGTCCATGACGGCGGGCCTGTCGACGCCCTATGTGAACACGCTGCCACCGGCGGCCGACGACGCGATCGACGCGGACATCGATCTCGAGCGCCGCATCCGCGCCTACATCCGCTGGAACGCGATCGCGATGGTGCTGCAGGCCAACGCGGAGTCCTCCGAGCTCGGCGGGCACATCGCCAGCTATCAGTCGGCGGCCACGCTGTACGAAGTCGGCTTGAACCATTTCTGGCGCGCGGCCGGCGACGGGGCGGCAGGCGATCTCGTGTACATCCAGGGGCACTCGTCGCCCGGGATCTATGCCCGCGCGTTCCTCGAGGGCCGCCTCACAGAGGACCAGCTGAAGGGCTTCCGCCAGGAGGTCAGTCGCGCCGGGATCCCGTCGTACCCGCACCCGTGGCTGATGCCGGACTTCTGGCAGTTCCCCACCGTATCCATGGGACTCGGGCCGCTGATGGCCATCCACCAGGCGTACTTCATGAAGTACCTGCAGGGCCGCGGCATCGCCGGCACCGAAGGCCGGAAGGTCTGGGCGTTCGTCGGCGACGGGGAGATCGACGAGCCCGAGTCGACGGGAGCGATCGGCCTCGCCGGCCGGGAGAAGCTCGACAACCTCGTCTTCGTCGTCAACTGCAACCTGCAGCGCCTCGACGGACCGGTCCGGGGCAATGGCAAGATCATCCAGGAGCTCGAGAGCGCGTTCCGCGGCAACGGCTGGAACGTCATCAAGGTCATCTGGGGCTCGCGCTGGGATCCGCTGATCGAGGCCGACCGCGACGGCATCCTCGTGCGCCGTATGGAGGAGGCGGTCGACGGCGACTACCAGACCCTCAAGTCGCGCAACGGCGCCTACGTGCGCGAGCACTTCTTCGGCAAGTACCCCCAGCTCGCCGCGATGGTCGCCGACTGGAGCGACGACGAGATCTGGAGCCTCAACCGTGGCGGCCACGACCCGGTCAAGGTCCATGCGGCGTACTCGGCCGCGGTCGCGCACACCGGCCAGCCGACGGTCATCCTCGCCAAGACGGTCAAGGGCTATGGGATGGGCGACGCCGGCGAGGGCCAGAACATCACCCATCAGCAGAAGAAGATGGGCGAGGCCGCGCTGCTGTCCTTCCGCGACCGCTTCGCGCTTCCGTTGACCGACGAGCAGGCCCGCGCCGCGGCGTTCGCAAAGCTGCCGGAGGGCAGCCCGGAGGAGGCGCACCTCAAGCGCACACGCGAGCGGCTGGGCGGCAGCCTGCCGGCCCGCCGCTCGGCGACCACGCCGCTGGCGGTCCCCGAGCTCGCGGCGTTCCAGTCGGTGCTCGACGGCTCGGGCGAGCGCGAGATCTCCACGACGATGGCGTTCGTCCGCGTCCTCGCGGCGCTGCTGCGCGACAAGCAGATCGGCAAGCGCGTGGTCCCGATCGTCGCCGACGAGTCGCGGACGTTCGGCATGGAGGGGATGTTCAGGCAGCTGGGGATCTTCTCCCAGGTCGGACAGCTCTACGAGCCCGAGGACGCCGAGCAGCTCATGTACTACAAGGAGGCTCCCGGGGGCCAGATCATCCAGGCGGGGATCAACGAGGCGGGCGCGATGTCCTCATGGATCGCCGCGGCAACGGCATACGCCAACCACGGCGAGCCGATGATCCCCTTCTATGTCTTCTATTCCATGTTCGGTTTCCAGCGGATCGGGGACCTGGCGTGGGCCGCGGGCGACTCGCGATCGCGCGGCTTCCTCATCGGCGGCACGGCGGGGCGCACGACGCTCAACGGCGAGGGCCTGCAGCACGAGGACGGTCACAGCCATGTGATCGCGGCGACGATTCCCAACTGCGTGGCCTACGACCCGGCCTACGGCTACGAGGTCGCCGTGATCGTCCAGGACGGCCTGCGGCGGATGCTCGCCGAGCAGGAAGACGTCTACTACTACATCACCACGATGAACGAGAACTACCCCCAGCCGGCCATGCCGGAGGGGGCGGCCGAGGGGATCGTGCGCGGCATGCATCGCGTCCGCGAGGTCGACGGCGCGAGCGTGCGCCTCCTGGGCTCGGGCACCATCCTGCGCGAGGTGCTCGCCGGCGCCGACCTGCTGGCCTCCGACTGGGACGTGCAGGCGGACGTCTGGAGCGTGACGAGCTTCACCGAGCTGCACCGCGACGGCATCGCCGCCGATCGCTGGAACCGGCTGCACCCGACGGATGTGCCGCGCGCCGGCTATGTGCGGGAATCGCTCGGCGCCGGCGGCGCGCCCGTCGTCGCGGCGACCGACTACGTGCGCGCGCTGCCCGAGCTCATCCGTCCGTGGGTCGACGGTCGCTACGAGGTTCTGGGCACCGACGGCTACGGCCGAAGCGACTACCGCCGGGCGCTGCGCGCGTTCTTCGAGGTCGATCGCCACCATGTCGCCGTCGCGGCGCTCCATGCGCTGGCGCAGGACGGCAAGGTTGAGCCCTCGGTCGTTCAGCAGGCCATCGAGCGGTACGACATCGACGCCGACGTGGATGCCCCATGGCGGCGCTGAGGGAGATCGTCGTCCCGGACATCGGCGACTTCGCCGACGTCCCGGTCATCGAACTGCTCGTCGCCGTCGGCGACCGCGTGGAGGC
>JAWVFZ010000005.1:0-9840 GCA_033855555.1 Solirubrobacteraceae bacterium | reverse complement strand
CCAGCCCTGGAACTCGCGCGCGCGCTTCATCGGCAGCCGGCCCGCAAAGTCCTCGAACTCGAAGTAGCCCTGGGCGGTGATCGAGTCGCTCGTGAGGAACTCGGCGAGCTTGTGGACCTGCCCCGGCCCGAACGCGACGTCCACGAACGGGAACTGGCGGAAGACCTCGTCCTTGACCGACTGCGCCCAGCAGCCGCCCACGCCGATCACGACCTCCGGCCGGCGGCGCTTGACGATCTTCGCCCCGTGCAGGTGCGCGACGAAGCGCTCGTCGGCCTTCTCGCGGATCGAGCAGGTGTTGAACAGGATCAGGTCGGCGTCGTCGACCGCCTCCGACTCGCGATAGCCGAGCGACTCGAGCATGCCCTTCATGCGCTCGGAGTCGTGCTCGTTCATCTGGCACCCGAAGGTGGTGACGTGGTACTGCGGCATCGCGGTCCGAGCGTAGCGAGTGGATTACTTCGCGTAGTCGGTCGCGCGTGACTCGCGGATCACCGTGACCTTGATCTGCCCGGGGTACTCGAGCTCCTGCTCGATCTCGCGGGCGATCTCGTGCGAGAGCAACACGGCGGCGTCGTCGGTGATCGCGTCCGGCTGCACGATCACGCGGATCTCGCGGCCGGCCTGCATCGCATAGACCTTGTCGACGCCGTCATGGCGGGTCGCGATCTGCTCGAGGTCGCGCAGGCGCTTGACGTACTGCTCCAGCGACTCACCACGCGCGCCCGGCCGGGCGCCGCTCAATGCGTCGGCGGCCTGGACGATCACGGCCTCCACCGTCTGCGGCTCCACCTCGTTGTGGTGGGCCTCCATCGCATGCGCGACCGCCTCGGGCTCGCCGTGGCGGCGGGCGAGATCGCCGCCCACAAGCGCATGCGGACCCTCGATCTCGTGGGAGACCGCCTTGCCGATGTCGTGCAGCAGCGCGGCGCGGCGCGCAGTTTTGGGGCTCGCTCCGAGCTCGTGGGCCATCATCGCCGCCAGCTGCGCGCACTCGACGCTGTGGGCCAGGACGTTCTGCCCGTAGCTCGTGCGGAACTTCAGGCGCCCCAGGATCCGCGTCAGCTCGGCGTCGAGCCCCTGGACGTCGGCGTCGAAGACCGCTCGCTCGCCCGCCTCGACGATGTGGGATTCCAGCTCGGACTTGGCCTGGTAAAAGGTCTCCTCGATGCGGGCGGGATGGATACGCCCGTCCTGCAGGAGCTTCTCCAGCGTCATCCGTGCAATCTCGCGGCGCACGCCGTCGAAGGCGCTGAGGACCACGGCGTTCGGCGTGTCGTCGATGATGAAGTCGACCCCGGTCAGGTTCTCCAGCGCGCGGATGTTGCGGCCCTCGCGGCCGATGATGCGCCCCTTCATGTCGTCGCTGGGCAGGTGCACGACGGACACCGTCGTCTCCGCTGCATGGCTGCCCGCCAGGCGTTGCATCGCGACGCTCAGGATCGAGCGCACGCGCCGCTCGGCGTCGCGCTTGGTCTCCTCCTCGATCTGGCGGATGATGCGCACCGAGTCGTGGCGCGCCTGGTCTTCGATCTCCTTGAGGAGCGCCTGCTTGGCTTGCCCCGCGCTGAGCCCCGAGGCGCGCTCGAGCGCACGCGTCGCATCGGCCCGCACGCTGTCGCAGTCCTGGCGCTCGCGCGCCATCGCCGCTTCGCGCTGCTCGAGCTCGGCGGCGCGCTTCTCGAGCTCGGCGGCGCGCCGGTCGAGCGCCGCCTCCCGGGCGAGCGCGCGCTGCTCGGCGAGCTCGAGGTCGGCGGTGCGCCTGGGTGTGTCCGCGGCCGGCGCGGCGGCAGGGCCGCGCCCGCGCGACACCAGGAACGCCGCGCCAAGGAGGCCCGCTGCCACGAGGGCCCCCGCGATGATCTGCACCATCTTCGTGTCCTCTCCCCGCTCGCCGCTGTGGCCGCGCGGCGCCCGGTCTCAGGTGTGTCGTGTTGGAGTGCGAGAGGACCGGCCGCGCACGAGCGACGGTCGACGATTGGTCAGGCAGCCGGCGCAGGGGCCGGAGATCAGGCTGGCGCTTGGAGGTGCAGGCTGGGTTCGGAGGGTGCGTGCGTCAACGCTGCTGCCGTGGATACAGGTGAAAAATCTCGTGAATAGCTGCGGTTTCGTCGCCCTTGCGGGCCGGGTCCTTCGCGGGGGTGATGCTAGTACCGCGAACGCGACCGTGCAATCAGGGCGGACGCGTCTACCACGGCGCGGGCTCGTAGTCCTTGAGGAAGCACCCGTAGAGGTCCTCGCCGGCCTCGCCGCGAACGATCGGGTCGTACACGCGGGCCGCTCCGTCGACGAGATCGAGCGGCGCGTGGAAGCCCTCGCCGGCCAGGCGCATCTTCGTCGGGTGGGGCCGCTCGTCCGTGATCCAGCCGGTGTCGACGCTCGTCATCAGGATCCCGTCCGTGAGCAACTCCTTGGCGCTCGTGCGAGTGAGCATGTTCAGCGCGGCCTTCGCCATGTTCGTGTGCGGATGCCCGGGGCCCTTGTAGCCGCGGCTGAACTGGCCCTCCATCGCCGAGACGTTCACGACGTAGGTGCGGCGGGCGCTCGAAGCGGCCATGGCCGCGCGGAGCCGGCCGATGAGGATGAACGGCGCGGTGGTGTTGCACAGCTGCACCTCGAGGAGCTCGACCGGATCCACCTCGTGCACCCGCTGGATCCAGCTGTTGACCGGGTCGAGGTCCGGCACCAGGCCGCCTGCGTCGATCGCGCTGGCCGCCGCGATGCGCTCAGGCGACGCCGAGCCGGCGGTGAGTGCAAGCGCCGTCAGCGACTGCGCAGTCGGCGTCCAGTGCTGTGGTGCGGGCCCTGACAGCACAGGCTGCGCCAGGCCGTCGGTCTGACCGAAGCTGATCACATCGGGGACCGGCCCCGGCGCCAGCGGCGCGGACTCCGCGTCAGCGAGCGCGGCGTAGGCCTGCGCGGAGCGCCTGACCGTCTGGGCCGCGTTGTTGATCAGGATGTCGAGCGGCCCCTGCTCGGCGACGGAGTCGGCGAGCGCCACGACCTGCCCCGGGTTGCGCAGGTCGATGCCGACGATCCGGAGCCTGTGCAGCCAGTCCGCGCTGTCGTCCATCGCGCTGAAGCGGCGGACGGCGTCGCGCGGGAAACGCGTCGTGATCGTGGTGTGGGCGCCGTCGCGCAAGAGCCGCAGCGCGATGTACATGCCGATCTTCGCCCTGCCGCCGGTCAGCAGCGCGCGCCGGCCGGTCAGGTCCGCGCGAGCCTCGCGGCGCTCGTGGTTGCGCTTCGCGCACGGCGGACAGAGCTGGTGGTGGAACGCGTCGACCTCGTGGTAGCGACGCTTGCAGACGTAACACGCACGTGCCCGGATCAGCGTGCCCGCGGTCGTCCCGTTCGCGCGGGAGAGCAACGGCAGGCCCTGGGTCTCGTCGTCGATGCGCCCCGGCGCGCCGGTCGCCGTCGCGGCGGTCACGGCGGTGTCAGCCGCGAGGATCGCGTCGCGCCGCTCGGCGCGCCGGCGCTCCTTGACGGTCTTGAACAGCCCCGCGGTCGCCCGCCGGACCGCAATCGCATCCGGGTGCTCGGTCGGCAGCGCCGCGGCATCGGCGAGGACGCGCAGCGCCTCGGCGAGGCGTTCGGGATCGATGCCGGGCTCGGTCTGTGGATCGCGTTGGGCGTCACTCATGCTGCATCCGGACTCTAGGGTGACGAATCACTGGCAGCCGCGGCCCGAACGGGATCGAGCCCGTGAGGCGCCCTACAGCGGCAGCTTGTCGCGCGTCCGGCGTCCGCTAGAGGCGCTCTTGCCGACAGCCTTCGAGCTCTTGCTGAAGGGCTTGGACAGCCAGCGGCCGAGCGGCCCCGGCGCCTTGCTCGCGCTGCGTCCACCCATGCCGAACAGCCGGTGGCTCGCCCGCTCCGGGCCGCGGGAGAGCCGCGGCGCCAGGAGCGCCAGGATGAACAGGACGACGCAGAGTGCGATGACGGCGGCGATGAGCATGGGAAGCAACTACCCGCTTGGACGGGTCGCCCACGCGGACATTCGTTCAGTCCGCGTTGCACGGCGGACCGCTCGTGCCTGAGGCGAGGGCCGAAAGCGTTCAGTTCGGGCGTTTGCGTGGCGCGGCGCGCGGTCTGGTCATTGAGGGAAAGACAGCCGGAGGGCGCTGTTGTGACGAAACCCACCGTCACCGTGGGTTTCGTTACTCACGCCCCCGGATGGTCTGTTGTGCGCGGCTAACCCGCGCTAGCCGGCCCGGCCGAACGCCCGCACAGCGTCGTAGGCCATCTCCAGGTCGTATCCGCGCCGCACCAGCAGTCCAAGGGCGCGGTCGCGGCCGCGATCGTCGTCCGGTGGTGAGGGAAAGCGGCGGCGAAGCAAGGCAACAGCGGTGTCCAGGGCCTCGTCGGCGCTCTGCGTCCCCAGCGCGGCCTCGATGTGCTCCGGTGGGACGCCTGCGTCGCGCAGCTTGCGCTCGATGCGCTCCGAGCCCCAGGAGTCCAGGTTGCGGCGATCCTCGGCGTAGCGCTGTGCAAAGCGGGCGTCGTCGAGGTAGCCCTGCTCCTCCAGCGTCGCGACCGCCTCGTCGATCGTCGCCGGCTCGACCCGCTTGGCCTCGAGATGGCGCCGGATCTCGACCACCGTGCGATCACGGTGGCCGAGGTACCGATAGGCGAGGTCCAGCGCGTGCTGAAGGCGCGCCGCGGGATCGACGGCGCGCTCGGCAGTGGTCATCGCAGGCTAGGCGGCCGCAACCTCGGCCTCGGCGGTCGCAGCCGCCTCGACCTCGACCGCGGGCATCTCGGCCGGCGTGACGCGCTCGTCGCGCTCGAACGGCGTGACCAGGTCGCGATCGACGCCGAGCGCACCGTAGATCTTGTTCTCGATCTCCTTGGCGATCTCCTGATGCTCGTCCAGGAATGCCTTGGCGTTGTTCCGGCCCTGACCCAGGCGCTCGTCGCCGTAGGAGAAGAACGAGCCGGACTTGGAGACGATGTTGTGCTCGATGCCGAGGTCGATCAGGCAGCCGGATGTCGAGAAGCCCTTGCCGAACTCGATGTCGAACTCGGCCTGGCGGAACGGTGCGGCGACCTTGTTCTTGACGACCTTGACGCGGACCTTGTTGCCCACCGCCTCGGTGCCCTCCTTGAGGGTCTCGATGCGGCGGATGTCCAGGCGCTGGGATGAGTAGAACTTCAGCGCGCGGCCGCCCGGCTGGGTCTCCGGCGAGCCGAACATGACGCCGACCTTCTCGCGGATCTGGTTTGTGAACAGGCAGAGGGTCCCCGAGCGGTTCAGGTTGCCGGCGAGCTTGCGCATCGCCTGGCTCATCATCCGGGCCTGCAGGCCGACGGTCTGGTCGCCCATCTGGCCCTCGAGCTCCGCACGCGGCGTCAGCGCCGCCACCGAGTCGATCGCCACGACGTCGACCGCGCCGGAGCGCACGAGCATGTCGGCGATCTCGAGCGCCTGCTCGCCGTAGTCGGGCTGCGACACCAGCATCTCGTCGATGTCGACGCCGATGTTCTGCGCGTAGACCGGATCCATCGCGTGCTCGGCGTCGATGAATGCGCACACGCCGCCCAGCTTCTGGGCCTCGGCGAGCACGTGGTAGACGAGCGTCGTCTTGCCCGAGGACTCCGGGCCGAAGACCTCGACGATGCGCCCGCGCGGCATGCCGCCGATCCCAAGCGCGAGGTCGAGCGCCAAGGCACCCGTGGGGATCGCATTCACCCGGACCTGGGCGCCCGGGTCGCCCATCCGCATGACCGAGCCCTTGCCGAACTGGCGCTCAATCTGCTGCAGCGCGCCGGACAGCGCTGCGTCTCGGGCCTTCAGGGCCTTCTCGTCCATCTCTTCAAGCCTTTCAGTCGAACTCCCGTTCGAATCTACGGGTCGTCTCGGATGGAACAGCGAGCGCTGTCACAGGACCAGACGCCCCCGTTACGGGAGTGTGGACAGCGACACGGACGCCAACGGCTCATAGCGAGCCGGACCGGCGTGGGCGGGGTTCAGAATCGAGCGATAGAGCGTCACCGCGGTCCCGGCGAACTCGATCGCGGGCGGCGCAGGGACCTTGAACGGGCGGACCCGCCCCCGCACCCGAGCGACCGTCACATGGGGCAGAAGCGGGCGGGGCTCCGGTTCGCGACCGAGTGCCTCGAGAAGCGCCGCGTGGGTACGCGCCAGGCCGCCGGAGGGGTCCGCAAGCCGGGCCGCGAGCACATGCGGGCGGCGCGGCGAGAGCCAGAGCGGGCCGTCGACGACCAGCGGCGGTGCGGCCTCGCCGACCGCGCCCATCACAGCCTCAGACAGCTGCGGTGCCTCGGCATCCGGGCGCTCGCCGAGGAAGACGAGCGTCGCATGGAGAGACTCAACGGCGATGAGCCGTAGCCGCTCGTCCTCCCCCACCGTCTCGTGCGCCCAGGACGCCAGCGCGGCGCGCACACCCGGCGGCACGTCGAGGGCGACGAAGAGCCTCACGCGCCCGGAGCATCCCCTTCGCCCAGGAGCAATCTGCGGACGAGGTGCATCGCGACGGTCGTCGAGCGGTCGCGGACGTCGAAGCGGTTGCCCGGCAGATTCGCGGACCTGGTGATCGCCCCATCCGGGCCGGCCACCGAGAAGCAGACGAACCCGACCGGCTTTTCCGGCGTCCCGCCGCCGGGGCCGGCCACCCCCGTGATCGCGACGCCGATGTCGGTCCCGCGGCGCTCGCGCACCATCGCGGCGAGCTCGCGCGCGGTCTCCACGGACACCTCGCCGTGGGCGTCGAGCGTGGCAGGCGCGACGCCGAGCTGCTCCTTGGACGCACGGTCGTAGACGACCACGCCGCCCGTGAAGTAGGCCGAGGCGCCGGCGAGATCGGTGATGCGCCCGGCGAGGAGGCCGCCCGTGCACGACTCGGCGGTCGCAATCGTCCAGCCGCGCTCGCGCAGCTGCGCCGCGACCTGCTCGTCGACCGAGGTGCCATCGTCGGAGAACAGCGTGCCGGGATGGCGTTCGCGCACGACCGCCTCGAAGGCCCGGTAGACCGGCTCCTGCGCAGGCTCGTAGCGGGTGACGACCTCGACCTCGCCGCGTCGCAGGCAGGTGGTGATCTCCAGCGCGTCGATGTCGACGCCCTCCTCGCGCGCGCGGCGCAGCGTCTCGGCGATCTCGGACTCGGGGATGCCGAAGAGCCGCAGCATCGACGTCTCGTATGCGACGGCCCCCGCGATCGCCGCGCGGAAGGCATCCGTGGCGACCGCGGCGTCCCACATCGGCTGGAGCTCGCGCGGCGGGCCGGGCAGCACGACGACGGTCGGCTTGGATCCGGCAGACGGCGGCACCACCAGTCCGGGGGCGGTGCCCACGGGCTCCAGCACGGTCGCCCCCACCGGCACCAGCGCCTGCTTGCTGTTCGCGGCGCGGATCGCATCCATGTCGAGATCCGGCCAGCGCGCCGCCAGCGGCCGCAGGATCTCGGCGATCCGCTCTTCCAGCGCCTCGTCGAGCACCATCTCGCGTCCCTGGAAGCGCCCGACGACGTCGGCGGTGAGGTCGTCCTCGGTGGGGCCGAGCCCGCCGCTCGTGACGATCAGATCCACCCCGTGGCCGGCCAGCCAGCCGAGCGCCGCCTCCACGTCGGACGGCCGGTCGCCCACGATCACGTTGTGCGCGAGCTCGACGCCGAGCTCCAGCAGCCGGTCCGCGAGCCACGGCCCGTTGCGGTCGACCACGCGCCCGGTGAGCACCTCGGTTCCGGTGACGACGATCCCGGCCCGCGCGCTCATGCGCAGACGGGGCGCTTCCCCGGCGCGAGCGAGCGCCGGCCCCTGGGCGTGACGCGATAGCCGATGCCGGTGGTGACGGCGGGCACGGTGAGCAAGCGCCCGTTCACGCGCATCCGCGCGTTGCTGTTGCCCAGCGTCAGGTCGAAGCGCGAGGAGCGGTAGGTCTGCGTGCTGGCACCGGGCATGAGCGTCACCCCGTTCAGGAGCGTCCGGCTGCCCGCGGCCTTCAGGCAGACGTACACCGGCGCTGTCGCCACGATCTGCAGGCGTGCAAACCGTGGCGCGGCCTTCTTCTTGCTCGTGGACGGCGTCGTTGCGACCGGCTTCGATGCGCCCGTCGGGACCGAGGTCGGCGAGGTCCCGTTGTTCGAGCTGCTGTTGCCGAGGAGATAGATGCCCGCCAGCAGCGCCAGCACCACGAACCAGATCACGTAGGCGCGCGGGATCGCCGGGCCGCCTCCGCCGCCGCGGCGCCGGCGACCGCCCATGTCCCGTCCCGGCGGAGCGATGGGCTGGAGCTCGATGTCCGACAGGCGCTCGTGGCGCAGCTTGTATTCCTCGAGCAGCAGCCGCGCGTCGAGGCCGAGGGCCTCGGCATAGGTCCGCAGGAACGACTTTACGTACGTGGGCCCTGGCAGCAGGTCCCACTCCTCGTTCTCCAGCGCGCGCAGATATTTGGCACGGATCTTCGTCGCGGATTCGATCTCCGAGATGTCGATGTGGGCGCGCATGCGCGCCTCCCTGAGGGTGGCCCCGATCGCCGGCATGACAGCCGGACCAGACTATCCGTCAACGTCTTCCGGCTCGTCCGGGACCGGAACGAGCTCGGGCTGGTCGAACTGGTCCCCGCGTTCGGAGAGGTTCGACAGCACGCGCGGCAGGTCGGCCTCGGTCACGAGGACCTGGCGCGGCTTGGAGCCTTCGTAGCCGCTGATCACGGCGCGGCGCTCGAGCATGTCGATCAGCCGGCCGGCGCGGGTGTAGCCGAGGCGCAGGCGGCGCTGGAGCATCGACGTGGAGGCGGTGCCCATCTCGATCACGAGGCGGATCGCGTCGCCGAGGAGCGGATCCTCGTCGGGGTCGAACTCGTCGTCGCCCTTGCCGGCCGGGGCCTCGGGCTCGATCTCCTGCAGGAGGTCCTCACGCACGACGGGCTCGCCCTGCTCGGACCAGAAGCGCGTGAGGCGCTCGATCTGGGCCTCGTCGATGTAGGCGCCCTGGATGCGCTGCAGGCGCGAGGACCCGACCGGCGAGAAGAGCATGTCGCCCTGGCCGAGCAGCGACTCGGCGCCGTTCTGGTCGAGGATCACGCGCGAGTCGGTCTGCGACGACACCGCGAAGGCGATGCGCGAGGGAACGTTGGCCTTGATCATGCCCGTGATCACGTCCACGCGCGGGGACTGCGTGGCGAGGACGAGATGGATGCCGACGGCGCGCGCCTTCTGGGCTAGACGGATGATCGAGTCCTCGACGTCGGCGGGGGCGACCATCATCAGGTCGGCGAGCTCGTCGATCACGCACAGGATGTACGGAAGCGCCTCATCGCCCTGCTTGAGGCGGTACTTGTTGAGCTCCGGCAGCGAGCGCGTGCGGGCCATGGCCATGATCCCGTAGCGCCATTCCATTTCGCGCACGAGGTTCTGGAGCGCGTTGGCGGCCATGCGCGGGGACGTGATGACCGGCGTGAGCAGGTGTGGGACGGCCTCGTAGTGGTTGAGCTCGACCTGCTTGGGATCGACGAGGACCATCCGGACCTCCTCCGGCGTGGCCCGCAACAGGACGCTGGAGAGCATCGCGTTGATGCAGCCCGACTTGCCCGCTCCGGTGGTGCCGGCGACCAGCAGGTGCGGCATCTTCGCGAGGTCGGCACCGATCGCCTTGCCGGAGACGTCCTTGCCGAGCCACACGGTGAGCGGCGACCAGTCCTTGGGCGGGTCCTGGTAGACGTCGCCCAGGCGCACGATCCTGCGGTTCTGGTTGGGCACCTCGATGCCGACGGCCTGCTTGCCGGGGATCGGCGCGAGGATGCGGATGTCGGTGGCGGCCAGCGCGTAGGCGAGGTCGTCCTTGAGCTGCGCGACCTTCGACATCTTGATGCCGGGC
>JAWVFZ010000004.1:0-10520 GCA_033855555.1 Solirubrobacteraceae bacterium | reverse complement strand
GACAAGGCCCCCGAGGGCTCGGACCCCGAGGTCTCCCTGCGGGTCGTCCAGCCCAAGGAGGCGCCCAAGCCCGTCGCGGTCGGCGCCGAAGGCTCGGGCGACGAGGAGCACCACGAGGAGGAGCCCGTCGTGCCGGAGGCACCACCGGAGGCTGCCGAGTAGCCCCTCGCGGTACATGGTTTGTCGAAGGGCCGCCGAGTTGGCGGCCCTTCGTCGTTCTTGGGCGTTTGTGGTCGGCTTGGTCGCACTCGGACGAGACCCGCGCAAGTGTGCCTAAGGATGTGACACGGGTGAGCCGATAGCTCAGGCAATGAGTAGGGAGAAGCCCCGGCTGGCTGGCCTCTGGTTCGCCGTACCGATCCTGACCTGGGGCATGTTCGCGTGGGCGCCGTTTCTGTACGTCGCGCTCCGAGCCCGAGCGAGGGCCTGGACTCTCGCCGCAATCGCCTACCTGGCCGCCGTCATCACCCTGTTGCCGTTGGACTTCGTTCATCCTGAACGTGTCCAAGCGCCTCACGCCGGGTTCTTCCTGCATTGGGGCCTTGCGCTTGTGGCGACCGTTCATCTCGGGTTGATCAGCGGCGCGTTCACTGGCCGGCTGGCGATCTTCGAACACCCTGAACGCGAAACCGCAGAGCGACGTCTGCTCGCCCGGCAGGAGGCCCGGCGCCTTATCGCCGCTGACCCGATTGGTGCGCGCGAGATGAACGTGGGCCGCCCCGACCTCGGCACGACGTTCGATGGGGGCCTTGTCGACATCAACCACGTGTCCGCCGAGGTCTTGGCGCAGCTTCCCGACATGAGCCGTGACGTCGCGGTGAAGATCGCCCACATCCGAGACGAGCTGGGGGGCTTTGAATCGCTAGACGATTTCGACCAGGTCGTCGATCTCCCCGTCCGCACGCTGGATCAGTGGCGGCCGATCGCGGTGTTTCTGCCGTGAGCGGCGGCCGCGGACTGACAAAGCCCCGCTCATCGCTCGACTGGTTGGAAACCTGGTGGATCGTGGTGCCCATCCTCAGCCTTGGCTTCTTGGCTTCGGCCCCGTTCTTCCTCATCGCCGCGCGGACCCGGCATGGGCGATGGGCTTGGCTGGGAGTCGGCTGGCTTGCGACTGCGCTCATCCAGATCCCGTTCCTGCTCGCACCCGGCGGGCCTGGTGACTGGACCGGCAAGGCGGCCGCGTTTCTCTCGCTCGCGACGGCCTTCGGCGCCACTGCGCACCTCGCGTCACTGCGGCGTGAGTACCTCCGTCGACTCACCGTTCGCCGCCGGCTCCTTGCCCGTTACGGGATCGTCAGCGCCCGAGCACCGTCGGCAGCCAGGCGGTCACGGCAGCCTTGAGCGCCGGAATGTCCCGCTTCAGCCCGTGATCCCCGGAGAGCACGGCGACTGTCCGGCCCGGCGCGGCCGGGGGCATGCCGAACGGGTCGTTCTCGCCCTGGACGACGAGGGCCGGGACGGAGACCGCGTCGAGCTCCTCGAGCCGCGACTTCTCCGGTCGGCCGGGCGGGTGGACGGGAAAGGCGAGGCAGAGGACGGCGATGGCGCCGACATCGGACGCGGTCCGGCATGCCACGCGCGCGCCGGACGACCGGCCGCCGGCGATGACGCGAAGGCCATGCAGCGGCCCGGCGACGAGGTGGGTGAGGACGGCGATCCACGCGGCGTCGAGCTGCTTGGCGGGGGCCGGCGAGCGGCGGCCCGCGACGCGGTAGGGCTGCTCGACCAGCGCGACGCTGACGCCCAGCGCGAGCGCTGCCTCCATGGCAGCCGTGAGATCCGGCGCGCCGACGCCGCCGCCCGCGCCGTGGCCGAGCACGAGCGCGGCGACGGGCTCCTCGGCGGGGTGGAGGTGCGCGCGTCCCGGGCCATGCGGAGTCTCGATCACGGCTGCAAGCTAGCGATAGCCTGCGGCCGTGCCTGCGCGCCGCATTCGTGTCGATCCCGCGGCGGCGCTCCGGCAGGGGTTCGAAGCGATCCGGCGCGAGGCCAAGGTCCCGGAGCGTTTTCCTGCGGACGTGGAGGCCGAGGCACGGGCCGCTGCGCAACGGGCGCCGGCCGCCGATCGGGTCGACCTGCCTTTCGTGACGATCGACCCGCGCGGATCGCGCGATCTGGACCAGGCCATGTACATCGAGCGCAGCGGCGCTGGACACCGGGTGTGCTACGCGATCGCGGACGTCGCGGCGTTCGTCGCGCCGGGCGGCGCCCTCGATCGCGACACGCATGCCCGCGGGGTCACGGTGTACGCGCCGGATGCCAACAAGCCACTGCATCCGCCGGTGCTGTCGGAGGGCGCGGCGAGCCTGCTGCCCGGTCAATGGGTCCCAGCAGTGCTCTGGACCCTGGACCTCGATGCCACGGGCGAGCTGTCCTCGACCGACGTCGCGCGGGTGCAGGTGCGCAGCGTCGCCCAGCACACCTATGCGGACGTTCCGGCCGACCTGATGCAGCTGCTGCGCGAGGTCGGCGAGCGCCGGCTCGCACTCGAGCGCGCACGGGGAGGAGTGCGCCTGAACGTGCCCGAGCAGGAGGTGGTCAAACAGGACGGTTCCTGGACCGTGCGCTACCGGGTCCCGCTCGAAAGCGAGGAGTTCAACGCGCAGATCTCGCTGCTGACCGGGATGGCCGCCGCGGCCCTGATGTTGCGAGCGGGCACGGGCATCCTGCGCACGCAGCCGCCGCCCGACGAGCGCTCGCTGAAGCGCCTGCGCCGCCAGGCGACCGCGCTGCGCGTCGACTGGCCAGAGGCGATGACCTATCCGGAGTTCATCCGCAGCCTCGATCCGACCATCCCCGCGCATGCCGCGCTGATGCAGGAGGCGACCGGGGTGGGCCGCGGCGCCGGCTACACGGCCTTCGACGGAAAACCGCCCGAGGAGCACCGCCACTTCGCGATCGCGGCCGACTACGCGCACGCGACCGCACCACTGCGGCGCTTGCAGGACCGCTACGTCTCGGAGTGCTGCCTGGCCGCGGCCGCCGGGAGGCCCGTCCCGGACTGGGTTCGCGCGGGCCTCGCGGCGCTCCCGGCGGCCATGGCCGCGGGCGACCATAGGGCCCGCGTCGTGGAACGCGGCGTCGTGGACCTCGTCGAGGCGGTGCTGCTCGAGGGACGCGAGGGGGAGCGGTTCGACGCGGTCGTGGTCGACTACCAGCTCGTCCAGCTGCGCGAGCCGGCGGTGCGCGGCAAGCTCGCGGCCGGCAGCCCCGAACCGGGCAGCGAGCTCTCGGTGCGGCTGGACCGCGCCGACCCTGTCGCGCGCACGGTGGAGTTCTCATCGGCTTAAGAACTGTCTTGACAGGCGATAGCCAACGATATATCGTTACGCATCGTCAACACAACGAGTGAAAGGACCGCCATGACAGCCATGGCACACCCACACCAGTGGCGCGGTCCGTCGGCCCACCGCGGTTGCGGCGTCGCATGGATGACCCGCCACGGCCGCCACGGCGGCCGGTACGGCTTCGGCCCAGGCGGCTTCGGCCCCGGTGGCGGGTTCGGGCCGCCGTTCGGCCCCCGCGGCCGCCGCGCCGCGCGCGGCGACGTGCGCGCCGCCGTCTTGCTGCTCCTCGCCGAGGAGCCGCGCAACGGCTACGCGCTGATGCATGAGATCGAGGACCGCAGCGAGGGCGTATGGCGCCCGAGCCCCGGCTCGATCTACCCCGTGCTCGCGCAGCTCGAGGACGAGGGGCTCGTCCAGGCCACCAAGGAGGGCTCGGGCCGCGTGTTCGAGCTGACCGACGCCGGCCGCGAGTACGTCGAGTCCCAGCGTGACGAGCTCGGAGAGCCCTGGAAGGCCGTCAGCGGCGGCTTCCCCAAGGAGGCTGTCGAGCTGCGTGACCTCGTCATGCAGCTCGGGGCGGCCGCGATGCAGGTCGTCCAGGCCGGCACCGCCGAGCAGCGCAAGAAGGCCGTGGAGCTCCTCACCGAGGCGCGCCGCGGGCTCTACCGCACGCTCGCCGAAGACGACCCCGCCGACGAGTGACACACAGCGGGAGCGGCACTCAGCCGCTCCCGCTACGGCTATCACACCGGCCTCAGCCGGCGACCGCCAGCGCGAATCCGTAGACGAGACAGGACGCCGCAGCGCTGCCCCTGCCGTCCTGGCGCACGACGCCGTGAACGAAGTAGTTCGAGCCCTTGTGCTCGAGGTGCAGCTCGAACGTGGTCGACCCGTTGATCGTGAACGGCGACTGCGTCGCGCTCAGGACCGCGCCGACAACGGGGTTGCCGCCGCCGATCGTCCGCGACTGGTTCACGGCGTCCCCGCTCGTGTTCTGGAAGGTGATCGTGGTCTGCGGATCCTCTCTGCCGACGGCGCTGTCCTGGTCGATGCAGGTCGCCGTGAGCGTCCCCAGGCCAGGGATGCCACCGATCTGCGTCGGGGTGCTGGCGGCGTTGTCGGCCACGTCCAACGACTGCCCGAACGTGCTGGTGGAGCCGCGCGCGAGGCCGCCGACGTCGAGGTACTTCTGGGCGATCGTGCCCTTGCCGGCGCCCTTCTTCTGGGTTGTCACAAGCTTCCCTGCCGCGTGGCTGAGCGTCGCACCACTGCCCACAGCGCTCTTGCCGTCGACGGCGCCTGCATTGGTGGCGAAGCTCACTGCCGCCACGGCGGAGCCGGTGCTCGCCATGACTAGGGCGGCGATGGAGATGATCGTCGCCGGCTGCGGTCTTGAGAATTTCATGCGGTTGGGAACACGACCGCGGCCACTACGCTTCGGTGCGATGGAGGTCGAGATCAAGGTCCGCGACGACGGGCCCTACAAGGTCACCGGTCCCGTTCGGCTGATCGACGCCGAGGGCAACGCCCTCGAGGTGCCCGAGGGCCCGATCGTCCTGTGCCGCTGCGGGCTCTCGAAGACCAAGCCGTTCTGCGACTCGTCGCACAAGAGCGGGGGCTTCAGCTCGTGCGTCCGGGCACGGGCGTGAGCGACAAGGGCCCGAGCACCCGCGCGGCGCATGCCGGGCTGCCGCCCGCTGTCCGAGGCGAGCCGTTCCTCCCCGGGCCGGTGCTCGCTGCGCCCTACCACCTCGCCGGCGACACGGAGGGGGTGAGCGGCTACAACCGGTACGGCAACCCGACCTGGCGGCTGTACGAAGCGGCGCTCGCCGAGCTGGAGGGCGCCGACGTCGTCACCTTCGCATCGGGCATGGCCGCGGTGCACGCCGCGCTTGAAACGACGCTGCGGCCGGGCGACGTGCTCGTCGCGCCCGTCGACGGCTACCCGGGCGTGCGCCTGATCGCAGAGGAGCATCTCACGCCGCGCGGGATCGAAGTGCGGTTGGTTCCGAGCCGCGACGAGGCCGTGCGCGAGGCGATGGCCGGGGCGACGGTCGTGTGGCTGGAGTCCCCGACGAACCCCGGCCTCGACGTGCTCGACATCGCAGCGATCGCGCGGGACACCAACGCGACGGTGGTTGTCGACAACACGCTTGCCGGCCCCCTGCACCAGCCGGTCCTGGCGCTCGGCGCCGACCTGTCGGTGGTGAGCGCGACGAAGTACCTAACGGGCCACAGCGACCTGAACATGGGCTACGTCGCCACGCGCGACACCGCCGGCCTGCGCGAGTGGCGCGGCCTGACTGGGGCGCTGCCCGGCCCGTTCGAGACCTGGCTGGCGCATCGCTCGCTGGCCACCTATCCGCTGCGCCTCGAGCGCCAGATGGCCAACGCCGCGGTGCTGGCCGAGTTCTTGGGCGGGCGCGCCGAGGTGACCGACGTGCGCTACCCGGGCCTGGGCGCGGTCGTCTGCTTCACGCTCGACTCCGCGGACGCCGCCCAGCGCTTCCTCGCGGACTGCGAGCTCGTGATCGAGGCGACGAGCTTCGGCGGGCTGCATTCCACCGCCGAGCGGCGCGGGCGCTGGGGCACCGACGCGGTCGCCGAGGGCTTCATTCGCTTCTCGTGCGGCATCGAAGACGGCGCGGACCTGCTGGCTGACGTGGCCCGGGGCTTGGACGTCCTCTCCGCCGCCTAGTCTCGCGGCGATGGCGAAGTCGATCTGGGTATGCGGGGCGTGCGGTCACGTCGAGGCCAAGTGGCACGGGCAGTGCCCCGGCTGCGACGAGTGGAACACGCTCGCCGAGGAGGCCGCGCCGATGAAGTCCGGCGGCGGGGGCCGCGCGATCGCCCGCGCGCGGCCGGCGGCCCGCGTTGTCGCCCTGCGCGACGTCGAGATGCCGCGCGTCGAGCGCCTGACCACCGACATCGGCGAGTTCGACCGCGTCCTGGGTGGCGGCCTCGTGCCGGGCTCGCTCGTGCTGCTCGGCGGGTCGCCGGGCATCGGCAAGTCGACGCTGACGAACATGGCGCTGGGCAACCTGCAGGCCGCCGGGCGACGCACCCTCTACGTCTCGGGCGAGGAGTCGGCAGCCCAGATCCGGCTGCGGGCGGTGCGCCTGGGCGCCGGTGCGCTCGACGTCCCCGTGCTTGCCGAGACCGATCTCGAGACCGTCCTGGCGACGATGGCGGCCGAGCGCCCCGAGGTTTGCGTGATCGACTCGGTGCAGACGCTGCACGCCCCGGACCTGACGGGCGCGCCGGGCTCCGTCGGCCAGGTGCGCGAAGTCGCCTCCCAGATCATGCGCGCCGCCAAGGGCGCCGGGATCGCCGTGATGCTCGTCGGCCACGTGACCAAGGAGGGGTCGCTTGCCGGCCCCCGCGTGCTGGAGCACCTCGTCGATTGCGTCCTGCAGTTCGAGGGCGAGCGCGAACGCACCTACCGGACGCTGCGCGCGCTGAAGAACCGCTTTGGCTCGACCAACGAGACCGGCGTGTTCGAGATGCGCCAGGGCGGCCTCGTCGAGGTGCTGGACCCGAGCGCGCGTTTCGTGGGCGAAGCCACGGGCAAGCCCGGATCGGTCGTGCTCGCTGCGATGGAGGGCACGCGGCCGCTGCTGGTCGAGGTCCAGGCGCTCGTCTCCCCGAGCGAGCTCGTGCCGCCGCGGCGCGTCTGCAACGGGATCGACCGCAACCGCCTCGCGCTCGTGCTCGCCGTGCTGGCGCGCCATGCAGGGGTCGGCACCGGCACCCAGGACGTGTTCGTGAACGTCGTCGGCGGCGTGCGCGTGGACGAGCCGGGAGCCGACCTTGCCGTCGCGCTTGCCGTGGCCAGCGCCGCCCGCGGCGTTGCCGCCACCGCCGGCCAGCGGCCGCTCGCTTGCTTCGGCGAGGTCGGCCTGACGGGCGAGCTGCGTACGGTCGCCCACGGCGACCGGCGCTCCGAGGAGGCGGCGAAGTTCGGCCTGGCGCCGGTCATCAGCGCCGAGACCGCGCCGACGCTGCGCCAGGCGCTGCGCGCCGCGCTCGGCGGACCGGCCCAGGCGGCGGCGTGAATCCTCTGGGAGCGCGTCTCGAGATGCTCCGTGTCGGCGTGCGGCTGGCGCTGGAGATCGGCAGCCGGCGTCCCGGCGAGCTGGTGCGGCTGCTGACTGCTCCGGTCCTTATCGGTAGCCGCGCCCTTCACGCCCCGGCGCGGGTGCGGCTTCGGGTCTTCGGGCGCGAGTCGGACTTCATCGTTCCCGACCGATCTGGGTTCCTCGTGCTCTGGGAGGTGTTCTGCGAGGACGAGTATCTCGTGGATGGTGCGCGGCGTCCTCGGGCGATCGTGGATCTCGGCGCGAACAGCGGCGCGTCGGCGCTGTTCTTCGCCCGGCGTTACCCGCAGGCGCAAATCGTCGCGGTGGAGGCGAGCCGGACGATGCATGGCCTCCTCGCCAGGAACACCGCGGGACTGCCGGTGCGCTGCCTGCACGCTGCGGTCTCGGACTCGACGACGCCAGTCGAGTTCGTCGAGACTCGATCGAGCTGGAGCGGCCATACGGTTGACAGCGGCGGGGCGCCGGGTGAGGACGGGGAGCGGTATTCCGTGGATCCGGTACGCCTCGACGACCTGCTGGATGAGGACGTCGACCTGTTGAAGATCGACGTGGAAGGGTCGGAGTTCGCGGTGTTGCCGAGGTCGCGCAAGCTGGGCCGCGTGGAGATGATCGTCGGGGAGCTCCACGCCCCTCACGACGACGCGCGGACGATCGGCATCCTCGAGTTGCTACGGGCCACGCACGACGTGCGGATCACCTCGCCGCTGACCGGCGACAACATCACGTTTCTCGCGACGCGCCGGGCCACCGACCCGAGTGTTTAGCCTCAGACGACGTGGAGCTCGTCCCCGGCGATCCGAACGTCACCCTGCGTCCCGATCGCGAAGGCGGGCAGCTCGTCGTGCTGTCGTTCCCGTACGACATGCGGATCGTCGAGGCCGCGCGGCGGATCCCGGGGCGCCGCTTCGACTGGGACACGCGCGAGTGGTACGCGCCCGTCGACGACTGGGTCGGTACGCACGTCGCCGACATCCTCGCCCGTTTCCCGGAGCTGGAGCCCAGCGACGAGGCCGCGGCGTGGCTGCGCGGCGTGGGGGAGCGCTGGATCGGCAGCGTCAGCACCGCTCGCCACGACGGCCGCGGATGGTTCTCGCTGCGCGGCCGCGCCGGGGAGCTTCCAGAGGCGCTGCGCGACCAGGCGCTGGAGCGCTCCGACGACGTGCTCGTCCCGCTGACGCAGGAGAACGCCGCGGTGCTCGCGGCCGAGCGCGCCGCGCGCCCCGACGGCGCGGCGATCCGCTGCATGAACGCGCTCGAGCATGGGTTGAGCCTGCCGCCGACCCGCCTGGTCGTCACGCGCGACGTCGACGGGGCGCGGCTGGGCCTCGACGTGCTCTGGGACCACGACGCGGGCGCCGCGTTCGACAAGCTTCCCGGCGTCGAGACGGGGCGCCGGCTGCCGCTGGATCCGTGGGTCATCGAGCCGCTTGACGCCTTTCTCGGCCTCCACGGCACGGCGGTCGACGGCCCCGCCCAGCCGGTGCTGGCCAAGCTGCGCGCCGAGCACGACGAGGCCGCGGAGCTGATCCGCAGCTCGCGCGCCACCGAGGGCGAGCCGATCGCGGCGGTCGCCGAGCGCCTCGGCGGCACGCTGGAGCCGTTCCAGTGGGCGGGTGTGCGCTACGCGCTCAACGCACGCCGCTGCTTCATCGCAGACGAGCAGGGCCTGGGCAAGACGGTCGAGGCGCTCGCGGCGCTGGAGGCCGACGACGCCTACCCGGCGATCGTGGTCTGCCCGGCTTCGCTGAAGCTCAACTGGGAGCGCGAGGCGACGAAGTGGCTGCCGCATCGCAGCACGACGATCCTGCAGGGCAAGGGCGCAGCGCTCGGGGCGGCCGACATCACGATCCTCAACTACGAGGTCGTGGCAGCCCACCGCGAGGGCCTGGCCCGCCGCCGCCCGCGCGCGCTCGTGCTCGACGAGTCCCACCTGGCCAAGAACCCGCGCGCCAAGCGCACACAGGCGGTCCGCCGGCTCGCGAACGCGCTGCCCGCCGACGGCCTGCGCCTCGCCCTGACCGGTACGCCTGTGCTCAACCACGCCGAGGAGCTCATCAGCCAGCTGCGCGTCCTCGGCCGGCTGGAGGACTTCGGCAGCGGCGCACGCTTCGCTCGGCAGTTCCAGGGCCCGCTGCTGGAGGAGCGCCTCCACTGGCACCTGCGCCGGACCTGCTTCGTGCGCCGCCTCAAGAAGGAGGTGCTGCCACAGCTGCCGGCCAAGCGCCAGGTCGTCGTTCCCGTCGCGCTCGACAACGACCAGGAGTACAAGCTCGCCGAGGAGGACGTGATCGCGTGGCTGCGCGAGCAGCCGCTCGACCTCTCTGAGCTCGACGCGAAGATCGCGCGCGTCCTGCGGGCCGAGCGCCTGGCGCAGCTGACGACGCTCCAGCGGCTGGCGGCGAAGGGCAAGCTGCACGCCGCGCTCGCGTGGATCCACGACTTCCTGGCCAGCGGCGAGCCGTTGGTGGTCTTCGCCCGCCATGTCGAGATCCAGGAGGCCGTGCTCGCGCGCTTCCCGGACGCCGTGCACCTGATGGGCCGCGACCCGGTGCCCGCCCGCGAGGCGACCGTCCGCGCGTTCCAGAACGGCGACGGGCCGGGGCTGCTCGTGGCGGCGACGCGCGTGGCGGCGCAGGGCTTCACGCTCACGCGTGCCTCCAACGTCGCCTTCCTCGAGCTCGAGTGGACGCCGGCGATGCACGACCAGGCCGAGGACCGCCTGCACCGCATCGGCCAGCGCGACGCCGTCACCGCCTGGTACCTCCTGGCGGCCGGCACGATCGACGAGACGATGGCCGAGCTCGTCGCGCACAAGCGCGGGATCGTCGGCGCCGTCACCGACGGCAAGCGCCTCGACGGCGACGGCCTCGTGGACGCACTCGTGAAGGACCTGCGCGCGCGGCCCTACAGGCATCTGCGCGCGGCGGGGTAGGGCGCGCTGTGCGTCGCGCTTTCGCGCGGAGCGGGAAGGTGCGTGGCGCTCAGCGTGGTTTGTCTGTGGCGGGCTTGGCGTGGGTTGCTTGGCATTGAGGGAGGAGGGAGCCGGCGGTGTGGTGTTCTGGGCCGGATCTTCGTCGCATATCGACGAACATCCGGCCCAGATCGCGCTTGGCGAGCGCATAGGTAACGA
>JAWVFZ010000003.1:0-2722 GCA_033855555.1 Solirubrobacteraceae bacterium | reverse complement strand
CGCGGCGCGCCGCGCCTGCAGGCGGTCGCTGGCGCCGTCGGCGATTCGCCGCAGCTCGCCGCGCTTGCCCGCGACGTGCCCGGACTCGCCCGACAGGAAGTCCGGGGCCGCGGCGCCTGAGCCGTCGCCCTGCAATGCCGCGCGGACGCGCCCGAGGCTGTGAGCGGCCATGACCGGGCCGTTGGAGCAGTGGCGCAGGGGACCGTGCAGCGCCGTGCGTGCCAGCGTGGCCAGCTCGGCGCCCAGCGACGGCGCACGGCCCTTGAAGACGTCGTAGCGGCGGCTGGCGCGCCCACGCGCATAGGCCGCGCGCGCCAGCGAGCCAGCGGTGGCGTCGGCGCCCGTGCGGACGTGATCCAGCGCTGCATCCGGCACCCACAGCACGCGCCCGCCCGCGGCCCTGACGCGGTCCTGCCATTCCTGTTCGTCGCCGTCGGTTCGCTTGTGCGTGGGCTCGAAGAGCTCACCCCCGGCATCGAACCCGCCGACCCGCTGCACCCAGGTGCGGCGCACGCCGAGGTTCGCTCCCCAGCCGACGCCGCGGTCCTCCTCCAGGAACGTGATCGGCGCGCCCTCGCGCCCGCACTGGCGATAGCGCGGGTTGTCGATCCGCGCGTGGATCGGGGCCGCCAGCACGCCGACGTCGCCGGGCGCCGCCCGCGCGGCGCCCAGCAGCGCGGCCAGCCAGCCGGGGCGCAGCTCGACGTCGTCGTCGACGAAGAACAGCCAGTCGGCATCGGTCGCCTCGATCGCGGTGTTGCGCGCGGCGTTGAGGCCGAGCGTGCGCTCGTGGGCGAGGTACCGCGCTCCTGCCTGCTGGGCCGCCGCGCGCGTGCCGGCATCGGGGCCGTCGTCGACCACGACCACGCCGACGTCCTCCTCCCGCGCCTGGGGAACGAGTGACGCGAGCGCGCGCGTGAGGTACCCCACCCTTCCTCGGGTGGGGACGATGATCGTCGCCGTCAAGGGCATCTCCGCCGCGGAGTCTAGGTTTGGCACACGCGTGATCCTCTTCCTCCACAACCGCTACCGCACCACAGGCGGCGAGGAACGCGCCGTCGCGGAGCTCATGGCACTGGTGCGCGACGAGCTCGGCGAGGAGGCCGAGCTGCTCGCCCGCGACTCCGCGCAGCTCGGCCGAGCGCGCGCCGCCGCCGGCCTGCTGCGCGGTGGCCTGGCGCCCGATGACGTCGCGGCGGCCGTGCGCCGCACCAACGCGCGCATCGTCCACGCCCACAACCTGAACCCGGCCTTCGGCCCGCGCGCGCTCGCCGCCGCAAAAGCCGCCGGCGCCCGCGTCGTGCTCCATCTGCACAACTACCGCCTGGTCTGCGCGGTGGGCACGTGTTTCAACTCGCGCGGCGAGGACTGCACCCGCTGCCAGGGCGCCAACACGCTTCCCGGCGTGCGCCTCAACTGCCGCGGCACCGGCGCGGAGGCTGTCGCCTACGCCGCCGCGCTCGCCCTGCACCAGCGCGCGCTCACGCGCCACGCCGACGTCGTGGTGGTCCCAAGCCATTCCGCTGCCGCGCGCCTGCGGGCCCTGCGTGCCCCGGTCGGCGATGTCCACGTCGTCGGCCATGTCGTGCGCGACTTCGCCCAGCGCTCCGCCGCGGGCGCCGGCTCCTACGCGCTCGTCGCCTCGCGGCTGGCGCCCGAAAAGGGGATCGAGACGGCGATCGAGGCGTGCCGGATCGCCGGCCTCGAGCTCGTCGTCGCAGGCGACGGTCCCCACGAGCTGCCGACCGACAGCGCTCGCTTCGTGGGCCGCGTCGACGAAGGGCAACTGGCCCGCTTGCGCGCAGGCGCAGGGCTGGCGATCGTCCCCTCGCGCAGCGCCGAGACGTTCGGCCTCGCCGCCGCGGAGGCGATGGCCGCCGGGTTGCCCGTGGTGGCATCGGACATCGGCGCGCTGCCGGAGCTCGTCGAGCGCGAAGGCCTGGTCGCGCCGGGCGACGCGCAGGCGCTGGCGCAGGCAGCGCGGCGGCGCTTCGGCGACCAAAGCGCAGGCGAGCGCGCGATCGCCGCCGCGCGCGCGGCTGTCGCGCCCGAGGTCGTCGCCCCGCGGCTAGCCGCCGCCTACGAAGCCGCCGTCTCGGATGTCTCTCTAGTCTGAGAAGCATGCGCACTCTCGTCACCGGCGGCGCCGGCTTCATCGGCAGCACGATCGTCGACGCCCTGCTGGCCCGCGGCGACGAGGTCGTCGTCGTCGACGATCTCTCGACGGGCCGCGAGTCCAACCTCGATGGCGCGCTGCGCAACGGCGCCGAGCTCGTCAGGGCCGACATCCGCGACGCCGCCGAGGTCGCCAGGATCGTCGCCGGCGCCGCGCCGGAGACGATCTTCCACCTTGCCGCCCAGATCGACGTCCGTAAGTCCGTCACCGAGCCGGGCTGGGACGCGCGCATCAACGTCGAGGGCACCGTCAACGTGCTCGAGGCCGCGCGCGCCGCCGGCGTCGGGCGCGTCGTCAACACCAGCACCGGCGGCGCCATCTACGGCGATGTCGACAAGATCCCAAGCCCGGAGACCACGCCGCCGGCGCCGATGGCCGGCTATGGCACCAGCAAGTTCTGCGCCGAGCAGTACTGCGGGCTCTACGCGCGGCTGCACGGCCTGCGGACGGTCACGCTGCGCTACGGCAACGTCTATGGCCCGCGCCAGGACCCGCTCGGGGAGGCCGGCGTGATCGCGATCTTCTGCGGCAAGCTCATGGAGGGCG
>JAWVFZ010000002.1:0-4278 GCA_033855555.1 Solirubrobacteraceae bacterium | reverse complement strand
CGATGCTCGAGTTGCCGAAGCCGCGCTGGGCCAGCTCGTTGCCGATCTGGTAGGTCAGCGTGCCCGAGCGCGACACGACGCCGACGTTGCCCTCGGAGAAGAACGCGGCCGGGATGATCCCGACGTTCGCCTTGCCGGGGGACAGGATCCCCGGGCAGTTGGGGCCGATCAGGCGCTTGTCCGGGTGGCGCGTGCGGAGATGGTTGAAGACGCGCATCTCGTCGTGGGCGGGGATCCCCTCGGTGATCGCGATGATCGTCTCGATCCCGGCGTCGGCGGCTTCCAGGATCGAGTCGGCGGCGAACGGCGGCGGGACGAAGACCATCGCGGTGTTCGCGCCCGTCTCCTGCACGGCGGCGTGGAAGGTGTTGAACACCGGCACGCCCTCGACGTCCTGGCCGCCCTTGCCGGGCGTCACGCCCGACACGAGGTTCGTGCCGTAGCGGCGGTTGTTCATCGCGTGGAACGTGCCCTCGCGCCCGGTGATGCCCGAGACGCAGAGCTTCGTGTCCTTGTCGATCAGGACGCTCACGCCGCGCCGCCCTTCGCGAGCTCCACGACCTTCTCGGCCGCCTCGAGCATCGTCGTCGCGGTGTGGACGTTCGGCAGCGAAGCTTCGGCGAGCAGGGCTCGGCCCTCCTTGTCGTTCGTCCCGTCCAAACGGACGACGAACGGGACGGTCGGCTCGATCTGGGCGAACGCCTCGATCAGGCCGCGCGCGACCTCGTCGCAGCGCGTGATGCCGCCGAAGATGTTGAACAGGACGGCTTTGACCTTTGGGTCGCTGAGGATGACCTCGACCGCGCTCGTGATCGCCTCGGCCTTGGAGCCGCCGCCGGCGTCGAGGAAGTTCGCGGGCGAACCGCCGGCCTGCGAGACGACGTCGAGCGTGCTCATGACCAGGCCCGCGCCGTTGCCCAGGATGCCGATGTCGCCGTCGAGCTTGACGTAGGTGAGGCCGCGCTCCTTGGCCATCTGCTCCTGGGGGTCCTCGGCGCCGACGTTGCGCAGCGCCGCGTTGTCCGGGTGGCGGTAGAAGGAGTTGTCGTCGAGCGTGACCTTCGCGTCGAGCGCCTTCACGCTGCGGTCGGTCAAGACGGTGAGCGGGTTGACCTCCACGAGCATCGCCTCCTCGGCGACGAACGCGTCGTAGAGCTTGGCGAGGAGGGCGCCGATGGGGCGTACGACGTCGGCGGCGACGCCGGCCTCGAACGCCAGGCGCCGGCCGTGGAAGCCCTGGAACCCGATGAGCGGGTCGACGTGCAGCCGGGCGATCGCCTCCGGATTGCTGTCGGCGACCTCCTCGATGTCCATGCCGCCCTGTGTCGAGAGCAGGATCAGGGGGGCCTTGGCCGACCGGTCGAAGACGATCGACGCGTAGTACTCCTCGGCGATGTCGCTGGCGGCCTCGATCCAGACCTCGTGCACCGTGTGGCCGCGGATGTCCATGCCGAGGATCGCCGTCGCGGCCTCGCGCGCTGCCTCGCGGTCCTTGACCACCTTGATGCCGCCGGCCTTGCCGCGGCCGCCGATGAGAACCTGCGCCTTGACGACGCACGGGTAGCCGATCTCGTCGGCGGCGGCCAGCGCTTCGTCGACGGTGGTGGCGGGCTTGCCGTCCGGCACCGGCACCCCGTGCCTGGCGAACAGCTGCTTGCCCTGATATTCGAGCAGGTCCATGAGCGGCGGCGGACTCTATATGAGGGCCTTCGAAGGCAACCGCACGGCGTCGGAGGCCCGGCAAATGGCATCATGCCCGGTCCAATGGCGCTCCCTAGCAAGGTCAACTGGGTCACTTTCGATGTCTACGGCACCCTGATCGACTGGGAGAAGGGCGTTGCTGACGCGTTCGAGAAGGAAGCCAAGCGCGACGGCTTCACGATCGACCGCGACGAGGTCATCCGTCATTTCCATGACATCTCGCGTGAGATCGAGGGCGGCTCCTACGAGCTCTACGCCGAGGTCCTGCGGCGCACCGCGGTCGAGATCGCCAAGCGCATCGAGTGGCCGCTCGAGCCCAGCCGCTCGGGCTTCCTGCCCGACTCGGTCGCCCGCTGGGCGCCGTTCAAGGAGACCAACACGCAGCTGCGCAAGTTCGTCAGCACGTTCGAGACCGGCCTGATCTCGAACATCGACGACAAGCTGCTCGGCCAGACGCGCCGGCACATCCCGCACGACTTCGACCTTGTCGTCACCGCGCAGCAGGTGCGCTCCTACAAGCCCGACCCGGCGCACTTCAACGAGTGCGCGCGGCGGATCGGCAGCAAGAAGGGCTGGGTGCACGTCGCCTCCAGCTACTACCACGACGTCGAGCCGTGCCTGAAGCTCAAGGTCCCGGTCATCTGGGTGAACCGGAACAAGCAGGTGCTCGAGCCCAGCCAGAAGAAGCCCACCGCCGAGGTGAAGTCCCTCCTCGAGGCGGCGAAGCTCCTCGGTGCGTAGGTGCGCGTCGTCGGGCTGCACCCCGACGTCCTCGTAGCGACCTCCCGCGTCTTCCAGACGACCTGCACGGTCGTGCGCAACGGCGAGGAGTGCTTCGTCGTCGACTCGCCCGTCCTGCCCGACGAGCTCGGAGCGCTCCCGGCGCTGCTCGAGGGGGCGGGCTTCCCCTTCAGCGGCCTGCTCGCCACGCACGGCGACTGGGATCACCTGCTCGGCCGGCTCGCGTTCCCCGAGGCGGCGCTCGGCGTCGCGGAGACCACGGCCGCGCGCCTGACCGCCGAGCCGGGCGCCGCAGCACGCCGGCTGCGCTCGTTCGACGACGAGCTCTACCTCGACCGCCCGCGGCCGCTGTCGCTCGGCCAGGTCCAGGCGCTGCCGGTGCCGGGGCATCTCGACGTCGGCGCCGAGGCGATCGAGCTGCACCCCACCGAGGGTCACGTCCCCGACGGGATGGCGCTGTGGCTGGGATGGGCAGGCGTGCTTGTCGCCGGTGACTTCCTGTCGCCCGTCGAGATCCCGATGCTCAGCAACGGCGGCTCGCGCAGCGCCTACCTCGCGACGCTCGAGCGGCTGCGCCCGCTCGTCGAGCAGGCCGAGCACGTCGTCCCCGGCCACGGCGGCCCGATCGACGCCACCCGCGCCCTTGCCATCCTGCGCGAAGATGTGTCCTACCTTGAGGCGCTGCCGGACGCGACGCTCCCGATCGCGCGCCGCAGCGCCGAGCAGAAGCGGATCCACGCCGAGAACCTGGAGCGCCTATGACCCTGCAACACGTCGCCCTCGAGACCCATCCGCGCGACGCCGACGCGCTCATCGCCTTCTTCGGGCTCGTCGGCTTCGAGGAGGTCGAACCACCCGAAGGGCTGCGCGGCCGCGCACGCTGGGTCGAGCGCTCCGGCACGCAGATCCACCTGCTGCTCAACGACGATCCTGTCGCCCCGCGCATGGGCCACGCGGCAGTGGTCGCGCCGGATTACGACGACGCGCTCGCGCGCCTGCGGGCCGCCGGCCACGAGGTCTCCGAACGTGCGGAGTACTGGGGTTCTCCCCGCTCCTTCGCGATCGCTCCGGGCGGCCACCGCGTCGAGGTCATGGCGCGCCCACCGAGCTGAACCTCACGAAATCGGCAGGAGCGGCGTTCGAGTGGCATGCGCGTCATCCCACTCCCCGCCCCGCTCAGCGACGACCCCGGCGCCGTGCGCGTCGTCGCCGACGAGCCGCAGTCGTATCCCTGTCGGCGCTGCCTCCAGGACGCCGAGGTCGGGGAGGCGCTGCTACTTCTCTCCTACGACCCCTTCCGGGGCGCCAGCCCATACGCCGGCCCGGGCCCGATCTACGTCCACGAGCGCGCGTGCACACCGTTCGAGGAGGACGGCATCCCGCGCCAGCTCACCCGCCGCCTGCTGAGCGTGCGGGCCTATGACGAACGCCACATGCTGGTCGACGCCGACGTGACGGAGGGCACGGAGCTCGCCGCGGTCGCCGAGCGGCTGCTCAGCGACGCGGCCTACCTGCACGTGCACAACGCGGGGCCGGGCTGCTTCGCCGCGCGGATGGAGCGCTGAGGAGCGGCTGAGCGGGAGTGTCGGTGGCGCGCAGCGCGGTTTGCGGGTGTTGGGGCCGGCGTTGGCTGCTGGCATCGAGGGAAAGCGGCTGGCTCGAACGCGACTGCCGGGCCGCTTGAGTAACGAAGGTTCCCCCCATCGGGATGTTCGTTACCTATGCGCTCGCCCGGCACGTTGTGGGCCGGATGTTGGTCGATATGCGACCAAGATCCGGCCCAGAAGACCACACCGCCGACTCCCTTCTCCCTCAATGCAAGCAACCAACGCCAAG
>JAWVFZ010000001.1:0-2748 GCA_033855555.1 Solirubrobacteraceae bacterium | reverse complement strand
GCCTGCAGCAGCTGCACCGCGAGCTGCCGGGGCGCCTGGCGGATCCGCGAGCGCGCCGAACGCTGGCGCGCGCGCTGGTGGACGCGGCGCTGGCCTGAGGCCTACGGCGCCTCGACGTCCGGGAAGTGCTCGGCGAGGTGGTCGCGCAGGACGCCGCGGATCCAGGCGCGCTCGTCGCGCGTCGCGACACGGAAGCGCGCGAGCAGTTGCTTCTGGCCCTCGGTCGGCACGTCGCTGACGACCCATCGCACCGCGAGGCGCTCGAAGAGGAATTCGACCGCTCGCTGCCAGGCGTCCTCCTGCTGCAGCCCGCCGTGAAGCACCTGGGCGTACTGCGAGCGCGTCTTGGGCGTCATCGCCCCGCGCAGGACGAGCTCGTCGCCGCCCGGCGCGGCGTAGCTGGACTCGGGCGCGGCGAGCTTGTCGACCGCTCCCCGTCTGCGCGCCCGCTTGCCCATCAGGTCGTTGCGGCGGCGTGCTCGAGCTGGCCGCGAACGTCGCCGGTCAGTGCGTCCGCGTGGCCGGGCCAGGCCGCCGCCGGCTCCAGTGCGGCGAGCTTGCGGATCGATGCCTTGGCCTGCTCGGTGTCGTGGTTGAACGCGCGGTGCGGGACGCGCGGCGTGGGGGGGTGGGTCCGTCTCGTCGTCTCGACGTCGAGCGTGTAGAAGCAGTCGCTGACGAGCGCGAGGCGGTCGGACTCGCGCCAGAGGCCGATCTGTCCGGGCGCGTGGCCTGGGAGATGGACGACCTCGAAGCCCGCGACGTCGTCGCCCTCCTCGACGGTCCCGTCGATCTTCACGGGGCCGCCGTCCCAGCTGGCGAGCATCCGCGGCATGACGAGGCGGGTGAGCGGCTTGAGCTCCGATGCGTCGAAGTAGTGCACGCCGCCGTCGCCCTCGGCGTCAGCCTTGCCGTCGGGGTGGCAGAAGACCGGCACGCCGAGCTCCGGCGCGATGCCGCGGTGGTCGGGGTGCTCGTGGCCGAGCACCAGGCGGGTGATCCCGCCGAGCTTCGCGCCCGCGGCGGCCACCGCGTTGCGCATCGCCTTGATGCCGCCGTCGAAGACCAGCACTCCGTCGCCGTCGCGCACGAGGTAGACGTTCATCCCCTTGACGGGAAACCCGCCGCGCACGAGCCAGACGCCCTCGGCGATCTGCTCGGGTGCGCCGGCGATCAGGCGCGCGGCGAACGCGGTGCGCCTGTTGAAGAGGCCGGTGAGGCGCTGCTCGGCGGGAGAGCCCGCCGGCGGCATCATCCCGACCTGCCGCGCGAAGGCCATCGAGTCCGAGAAGGCGTCGTTGGCGTCGATCAGCCCGTCGGAGATCTGCAGCACGTCGCAGCCCTCGAGCGCCAGGCGCGCGCCGTTGGGCCGGATGCCGTTGAACGGCGTCTCGCCGGCGAACGTGCCCGTCGCGCTCCAGCGCACGACCGCGCGGTCCTTCTGGACGACCATGTCCTCGACCCGCAGCTCGAAGTCCGGCACCGCGGCGAACAGCTCGGAGAAGAACGCGCGCACGCCGTCGGGCGCGGTGGTGTCGACCTGGCCGCGGATGTTCTCGCGCCCGCCCGGGCGCCAGCAGGCCACCATGGCGTCGAGGTCGCGGCGGCCGACCGCCTCGAAGTAGGCCTTGGCGACGGCTTGGGTGCTCATAAGGCCGAGCCTAATAGGTTGCAGGAGTGCCGACGTCGACCCGCAAGCGCGAGCTGGGGCGTGGCGAGCGCGTCGTCCCCGGCGTGTGGCGGCTGCGCCTGCCGCTGCCGTGGCCAGGCGTGCCGCACTGCAACGCGTGGGCGGTCGCCGCCGGCGACGGCATCGTCCTGTTCGACACCGGGATGCACGAGCCGGGCTCGCTGGCGCACCTCGAGCGGGCGCTGGGCCAGGTCAACCTGAGCCTCGACAACGTGCGCCTGGTGGTCTGCACGCACGCGCACTCCGACCACTACGGCCAGGCGGCCGACGTCGTCGACCGCACGGGCTGCCCGCTGTGGATGCACCCGAACCACGAGCACATGACGCGCGCCGCACAGGATCCCGAGGCGGCGCTGGCGCGGCGCCTGGAGGTCGCCCGGCAGTCGGGCGTCCCCGAGGAGCCGCTGCGCGCCTACGCCGAGGCGCGCAAGGGCCAGGGCTACGGGATCAGCCGCATCATCGAGCCCGACCGCCCGCTGCTGCCCGGCGTGGAGATCGACACCGACCTCGGCGCCTGGGCGGTCTACGAGACGCCCGGGCACGCGCCCTCGCACGTGTGCATGTTCCAGCCCGAGCACCGCTTGCTGATCTCGGGCGACCACCTGCTGGGGCGCGTCTCGCTCTACTACGACTACGGCTACTCGCCCGATCCGGCCGGCGAGTTCCTGCATTCGCTCGACGTCGTGGAGAAGCTCGACGCACGGCTGTGCCTCTCCGGCCACGGGCGCACCTTCACCGACGTCCAAGGCCACATCGACGCCAACCGCGCGCTGGTGCACGAGCGCATCGAGAAGGTCCACTTCGTGATCTCGCGCCAGGAGATCACCGCGTTCGACGCACTCCCGCAGGTGTACGGGCAGGCGATCACGCCGCTGAACGCGAACTGGTGGCTCAGCGAGACGCTCTGCTACCTGCTGCACCTGGAGCGCACCGGCCGCGCCGAGCGCGTCCCCGGAGAACCGGAGCGTTGGCGTAGCCTTTAGCGCGATGCGCATCGAAGAGATCCTCAGGCAGGGCGACGAGCCCATCTTCTCGTTCGAGTTCTTCCCGCCGAAGAC